>JANYEU010000468.1 GCA_025362915.1 Chitinophagaceae bacterium
TTTTATTCGCCGCTGTTGGTGAAATCCTAGAGACGAGGATGACATAAAACAAAGTTTTTACCTCATCGTAGATATAAAGATGGCATAAAATAAAACTTTCGAATTAAGTATTTAGTTCGCAAATGCTTTTAACAGTTATTATTTCTATTGCCCCGACCCTTTAGGGCGGGTTGGTAAATCATTTAATTATTGGCTTTAGCCGAATATTTAAAATAAACAATACTGATGATGTGTGGCTAAAGCCACATTATCGCCGTTGTTGGTGTTCTTCACCAACAACGGCGAATCAACTGAAAATAATCTTTCCCAAAACTGATTTACGTCAGTTTTTACGCCGCCAATATCATCCACTTTTGCTCCCTAACATTAAGGTTCTCATTAGTTAACTTTTATAAACAATTTCATGATTAGGCCAACGTTGCATAAGTTTCACATTCCGGTAATGGGCTTGGGTTTCACCATCGATACGCCATTGAAAGTAGCCCGTTATGGTATTTCGTCAGTAATGTCTATTGTAGAGGATGGTATCCTCGAGCAAATGCGTGAATTCTATTGCAAGAAAGCAGGTTTTCCTTATCTGGAAATTTCAACAACGGTAGATGATTATCGTGCAAAAAGAATTACCTCTTACTTAAATCTTGTTCATTTCTTGATAAATGAACAGGTTAAAGTACTTCGTTCCCTTCCTTTTGAAGAAGGCTCAGACATCGCAAAATACTTTGAGTTATTGCCTGATGATTGTGAAGCAAAAGATACTTATAACCGTATGCTTGCCACAGAGGATTTACACAAGAAGTTTGAATTGCAAGAAATCCTTCGTATCAAAATAATCCCTGGAACTGCCGATGTAAACATCATGGCCAAGGTGGATAAGAATAATTACGACAAGAATGGCAATGTGTTGCCCAACGAATTTTCTGATGCACTCTGCGCCTTACGTGGTTTTGCTAACAGTAATTCCAATGGTTCCATTGTTTTTTCCGCTGGATATAATCCTCGATTGTATAATTATATAGATAGTTTCCCTGGTTTTTTACCTGATGAAAATGGAGCGTTGGCAAAGAATATCATCCTTAAGGTTAGCGATTATCGTTCTGCCTTGACACAAGGGAAAATATTGGCCAAGAAGGGTGTTTGGATTTCTGAATTTAGGATTGAAAGTGGTTTGAATTGTGGCGGTCATGCCTTTGCTACTGATGGATTATTGTTGGGCCCAATCTTGGAAGAGTTTAAAACCAATAAAAAGAGCTTGGAAGCAGAACTATTTATCATTTGCAACCAAGCACTTGCGGCAAAAGGAGTACCTGTTTTTAAAGAGCAACCGAATATCAGGGTTACCGTACAAGGCGGCATAGGAACAGCCAATGAGAACGAATTTTTGCTTACCTATTACCAAACTGATGCAACGGGTTGGGGCAGCCCTTTCCTGTTGGTACCAGAAGCAACAAGTGTGGATGAGGAAACATTGCAAAGTTTGGCAACGGCAAAACCGGAAGATTACTATTTGAGTGGCATCTCCCCTTTGGGTGTACCGTTCAACAGTTTTAGTAAGGCATCTGCCGAAGTACAACGTGCCAAAAGGATTGCTGAAGGAAGACCAGGAAGCCCTTGCACAAAGAAATTCTTGGTGTCAAATACAGAGTTTTCCGAGATTCCAATCTGTACGGCATCCCGCAAATACCAACACCTGAAAATAAGACAATTGGAGGGTGCAGGACTTCCTGCCGAACAATTAGCGGCAGAAATAGCAACGGTATCTGCAAAAGAATGTTTGTGCGAAGGATTGAGTATGGCACCTTTATTAAAGAATGGCATTGAACCAAATATCAAGAATGTTTCCAAGGCGGTTGCCATTTGCCCGGGACCTAACCTTGCTTATTTTTCGGGCGTTTTCTCTTTAAAACAAATGGTAGATCATATTTATGGAAGGATAAATATCTTGAATACCGTAAAGAGGTCTAATCTTTTTGTAAATGAGTTGAGGATGTACGTTTCTTATTTGGAGAATGAGATTGAAAAGAACATGAATACAATTACAGCAAACAAGAGCAGACAACTGAGAACATTTCAGCAAAACCTTTTGAAGGGAATAGACTATTACAATAACCTTACAGCTTCCATCAAGAACGAAACGGCGCATTACCTAGAAGAAATGAAAGAAGAATTGGCAGCTTTTGAACAGATAATTGCCCAATTAACCATACCGGCAGAAGTAAAAGTTGCCTTAGCATAGAGAATAGTTGTAGCCATAGATAGGTTGGGTAGGCCGCGTCGAGTAATATTGATGCGGCTTTTTATGTTTTATGATTGTATGATTTGAATGGCAAATTGAATCTCAACGCCAGAAGTTAAAAGAAAATCCTTGATTTTGCTAATCCTTTATTGGACGATAGATTTCAACCACTATTTTTATAAAATATTATGATAGCGAAGAAAATATTTATATTATGGCTGGTTTTGTTTTTTGTTGCCAATACAAGGGCGCAATTACTGTCACCCAAAGAAACATTCACCAAGGCAGATACACTTAGGGGAAGTGATAATGAGAACAGGGATTGGTGGGATGTGTTAAAGTATGATATTATTGTACAGCCTGATTTTGAAAACAAAACAATAGAAGGGATTTGCTTAATAACGTTTAGGGTACTAAAAAAGGGCGGGATAATGCAAATTGATTTGCAGGACTCTTTAGTGATAGACGCAGTAGTTAAAATAAAGGGGGCTAACAGTTTACCGTTTCAAAAGAAACTTGGCGTTTATTTAGTCTCCATTTCTGACCTCAAAATAAATTATGTCTATACGCTTCATATATATTACCATGGCAAACCACGTGAAGCAGTAAAACCTCCTTGGGATGGTGGTTGGGTTTGGACAAAAGATAGCCTTGGCAATCCTTGGATGAGTGTGGCTTGTCAGGGATTGGGGGCAAGCAGTTGGTTTCCTTGCAAAGATTTGCAAAGTGATGAACCGGATAGTGGGGCTTCACTTACTATTGTTGCCTCTGATTCGTTGACTTCTGTGGGGAATGGAAGATATGACGGAACATCTTTTTCTAATAACAAGAATTATACAAGATGGGAAGTAAAAAACTCAATCAACAATTACGACATCATCCCTTATATTGGCAAATACACAAACTTTACTGATACACTGATGGGCGAAGCGGGTAAGCTGGATTTGAGTTATTGGGTATTGGCTTATAACCTAGAGAAAGCCAAGCAACAATTTACACAGGTGAAACCCATGCTCCATTGTTTTGAATATTGGTTTGGTAAATACCCTTTCTACGAGGATAGTTATAAGCTGGTGGAAGGACCATATATTGGCATGGAACACCAGAGTGCGGTGGCTTATGGCAATGGCTATAAAAATGGGTATCATGGTATAGATTTAAGCGCAACAGGATGGGGTATGAAGTGGGATTTTATCATTGTGCACGAAAGTGGGCATGAATGGTTTGGTAATAGCATCACTTCAAAAGACCTTGCCGACCAATGGATACATGAAGGTTTTACCATGTATTCTGAAGTACTATATACACAATGGATGTTTGGAACGGAGGCCGCTAATGATTATTGTGTGGGACTGAGGCATAATATCCTGAATGACAAACCGATCATCGGGCCTTATGGGGTAAACAAGGAAGGCAGCGGAGACATGTACTACAAGGGGGCGAATATGATTCATTCCATCAGGCATATCATTAATAACGATAGCTTATTTAGACAGATACTTCGTGGTTTGAATACCGAGTTCTATCACCAAACTGTTACTACAAAGCAGATAGAAGATTATATAATTGACAAGAGTGGCATCAATTTGCAAGGTGTATTCAATCAATACCTTAGAACGGTTCAAATACCACATTTGGTTTATTCTATCGATATAAAAGCTTCAACCGTTACACTCCATTGGGCAGATTGTATTGCCGGATTCAATATGCCAATCACTATTCCTGTTACTTCTGAAAGGATAAAGATTACTACCAAAAAGAAAACCATTTCATTATCAAAAGAAGAAATGGCATGGTTTACAAAAGAGAATATTGAAAGGGATTATTATATAGAGGTAAATTAGATTAGATGGAGGAATTAACTAAAAGCAAAAAAGCGACTGTTTCAAATTAATGAACAGCCGCTTTTTATTTGTATAACTAAGTTATCAATTACTCATTCTCATCAAAGCTCAATATCTCTCTTGTTGCAGCCAATAGTTCATACTCTTCTTTGCTACCAACAATGATGTTATCAAACTCACGCATACCTGTACCGGCTGGTATTAGGTGCCCTGTGATTACATTCTCTTTCAATCCAAGCATGTAATCTGCCTTTCCTTGAATGGCAGCAGTACTTAATACCTTGGTTGTTTCTTGGAACGAAGCGGCTGAAATCCAGCTTTTTACACCTAAAGAGGCCTTGGTAATACCTAATAATACAGGTTGTGCTGTGGAAGGACGTGCATCACGAACTTCTACCAGTTTCTTGTCAGACCTTCTTAAGATTGAATTCTCTTCTCTCAATTCACGAACTGTAACTATTTGTCCAGCCCTGTATTTAGTACTTTCTCCAGGAATAGTTACTACTTTCTTATCGAATATACGGTCATTCTCATCAATAAAGTCGAATTTGTCTTCTAAATCCTCTTCTAAGAACTTAGTATCACCAGCATCAACAATTTCAACTTTCTTCATCATCTGGCGAACAATCACTTCAATGTGCTTATCGTTGATACGCACACCTTGCAAACGATACACTTCCTGAATTTCATTTACTACATACTCTTGTACTGCAAATGGCCCTCTGATGTTCAAGATATCTGTAGGCGCAATCTGTCCGTCTGACAATGGCGAACCAGCCTTAACGAAATCAGCATCCTGTACCAAGATCTGACGAGACAATGGAACCAAATATTTCTTAGTAATACCATCCTTACTTTCTACAGAAATTTCACGGTTACCACGTTTGATATTACCAAAAGTAACAACACCATCTATTTCGCAAACAGTTGCAGGATTACCAGGGTTTCTTGCTTCAAACAATTCAGTTACACGTGGAAGACCACCCGTGATATCACGTAGCTTACCCAGTACACGAGGTATTTTTACCAATATCTGACCCGCTTTAACTTCCTCTCCCTCTTCTATAGAGATGTGGCTACCCACAGGTAAGTTATAGTGTTTAGAATCTTTACCATCAACGATGATAGTAGGAATCTTGGTTTTATCTTTTGTTTCAATAACAACCTTCTCACGGTGACCAGTCTGTTCGTCACTTTCCTCACGGAAGGTAATACCGTCCAATACTGCATCAAAACGGATTGTACCAGCTTGTTCTGCAACAATTACGTTGTTGAACGGATCCCAAGTGCAAATCACTTCGCCCTTATTTATTTTAATACCATCCTTTATCTGCAAGGTAGAACCGTAAGGGACGTTGTTGGTGATTAACAAACGATCATTTTTCACGTCCATAATCCTCACCTCCCCTGTACGACCGATAACAACCTGAACCTTATTGCCTTCATTGTTAACAGCAGTTACCGTACGCAAACCATCAAACTGAATGGTACCATCAAACTTCGCATTCAATGAACTTTCAATGTTTGCACTACCCGCAACACCACCCACGTGGAAGGTACGAAGTGTAAGCTGTGTACCAGGTTCACCGATAGACTGCGCAGCGATGATACCAACAGCATCACCACGTTGTGCCAAATAACCTGTTGCCAAGTTTTTACC
>JANYEU010000331.1 GCA_025362915.1 Chitinophagaceae bacterium
ACATCGCCAGTCATTTCCTTAGGTATGGGCAAGCCCATTACCGAAAGGATAGACGGAGCAATATCGCCTAGCTTACCGGCTTTCACGGTACCATGCCACTCTTTATCTAGCACAAACAACGGAACCAAATTGAGCGAATGCTGTGTGTTGGGGCTTCCATCATCATTAACCATATAGTCCGCATTGCCATGATCTGCCGTTAGGAATATGGTATAACCATGATTCAGTGCAGCAGTAACTACTCTTTCTACACATTTATCTACCGTTTCCGCAGCTTTTACCACCGCACTAAACACACCTGTATGCCCCACCATATCCGCATTGGCAAAGTTGAGGCAGATAAAATCGGCAGACTCTTTTTCTATTTCAGGCACCAACTTATCGGCCAATTCGTAGGCACTCATTTCTGGTTGTAAATCGTAGGTTGCTACTTTCGGGCTTGAAGCCATTATGCGCGATTCGCCATCAAAAACATTCTCCCGTCCGCCACTAAAAAAGAAGGTAACGTGCGGGTATTTCTCTGTCTCGGCAATGCGTATCTGCTTCTTTCCATTGGCAGCAAGCACTTCGCCAAGGGTATTATTAAGGTTATCATTCTTAAACATCACATGCACATCCTTAAACGTTTTGTCGTATTCAGTAATGGTTGTGTAGTGCAGGCTTAGTTTATACATGCCCAAATCTGCATGGTCTTCCTGTGTAAGTACGTGGGTAATTTCGCGGCAACGGTCTGTACGGAAGTTAAAACACAAAGCAGCATCGCCCGCTTTTATCTTCCAGTTTTCCTTGATATTTCCGTTGATGATTGGTTTGATGAATTCATCTGTAACACCATTTGCATACGACGCTTCGATAGCCCCAATCAAATCGGTAGTGGTTTCGCCCGCACCATTAACCATTGCATCGTACGCCAGTTTCACACGCTCCCAACGCTTATCCCTATCCATTGCATAATATCTTCCGGTAATGGTGGCTATCTCTCCAACCGATGTAGAAAGATGCTCTTGCAAGCCTTTGATAAAACCAAGTCCGCTCTTAGGGTCACAGTCCCTACCATCCGTAAATGCGTGTATATATACTTCTGTAAGTCCTTGTACCTTACAAACATCCACTATTGCCTTTACGTGCGATGTATGCGAATGCACACCACCATCACTCACCAAACCCAGCAGGTGCAAGGGTTTAGCATTGTCCTTGGCGTATTTGATGGAAGCCAACAATGTCTCATTACCAGCCAATTCTCCTGTGCGGATAGCCACATTTATACGCTGCAACTCCTGATACACAATTCTTCCCGCACCAAGGTTCAGGTGTCCAACCTCACTGTTGCCCATTTGTCCCTCGGGTAAGCCCACGGCCTCTCCACAGGTAACTAACGTGCTATTTGGATATTTACCATATAAAGACGTTACAAAAGGAACGTTTGCATTTTGGATGGCATCGGATGTTTTGCTTTTGCCCAAACCCCATCCATCCATGATAATTAGTATTGCTTTCTTACTCATGGGCTAAAACTACGTGTTTTAACTAATTAAACTAAAACGATAGCGTTAAAAAGCTATATGTTGGCATGTTTTTAGCTAAATTTGTAGTATAAATTAATGTAATGAAAAGTTTTTTACTTTCGGTTGGATTAGGATTGATGCTGAGTTCTTTTACCTATTTTGATAACTCTACCGCCATTATCAATGCACTAAAAGATAGCAATGCAGAAGAGGTTAGCATGTACTTTGATAATTACATCGACTTGAAATTGCCAGAAAAAGGAGAGATAAAAAACATTGGAAAGAACCAAGCGGGTATTGCTTTACAAAGTTTTTTTAGGGAAAACAACATAAAAGGATTTGAATTGCTTAGTCAACGGGACATGAATGGAACGATGTATTTGGCAGGTAAACTCTTGAACGATAGTAGGGGTTATAATATTACCATCTTACTGAAAACGAAGGATGCTAACCAGCAAATAATTACTGTAAGGATAAATTAAATAGAGGGTTGGGTTTAAAGAGGCTGTCACAATAATTGTGGCGGCCTTTTTTCTTTATGGGGATTAATCACTCATCAACCGTCTTCATCCTTTTCTTACAAATCCATAAACATAAATAAATGGTTGCAATGGCTATCAGCATTCCCCCGGCGATATCCCTAGGGAAGTGCTCGGCAAGATATATCCTAGAAAAACCCACCAACAAAGCATAAACAAAGCCTACGGCAATTATCCATTTGCGTGATATGGCAAGACATGCGATAAAAAAAATGACAAAGGCAGTGGTGGTATGTCCAGAAGGAAAACTGTGCACTTTATAAAGTTCTACGCCAGGTACAGTGTGTATCTGGTAGGTGTTTGTGATAGCTTTTGTGGGGCGGGGCTGCTCAGGTAAAATATTTTTAATTCCTTGAACAAACAATGTGGATATGATAAAACAGGCAACTAATAACCAGATGAGGTCTCTACGCAATAGAACAACCAATGCCAATGCAACCACCCACGGCAGTACTTCTCCAAAGCGTGTGATGGTAGAAAGGAAGAAGTCTGCAAACTTCCCTTGATCATGATTTAGCAATAAAAAGAATGATTCCTTGTTGAAAAGGAATGAGGCGGCAAGTAATATTGTAGCAGCTATTGCAGTGGAAATGGTGGCTATGCTGAGATTTGAATAATTTAATGTCCGCATATACTGTATTACTTATTTTGTTACAAAGGAAGGAAAAGCTATTGCTACCTACGATTGTATTAGGTAAAAAAGGTTTATTGAGGGGAGTAATAATTACACTTTACCACAAAGTACACAAAGAGAAGCACAAAGAAACACAAGGTAAAATTACTATCAGGCAGGTTGTGTAGTTTGGTTTACCTTATATTCTTTGGGTAAAATTTGCTCAGATTACAAGTTATCTAATTCCTTCCAGATGTCTCCCGCTATGGCGGCTACTGTTTGATTGCCATTTATAAAAACTATCTTTTCTTCTCCCTTTAGCTTTTCGAAAGACTCCATATATTTTCCCCTTACCTGTTGTAGATTATCAAGGGTTTCGTAGAGTTCAATCGTTCCCCTTGTACTATTCAGGCGTTGCATTGAAACTTCAGGATCAACATCTATAAAAAAGTTCACATCGGGTTTCAAGGTTGCGGCACTGAGGGCATTGGCCGCTATTACCCAATCAATATCTACATGAACGCCGTGGTAGGCATAAGAAGAAAAGTAATACCTATCGGAAATAACAGTGTAGCCCTCCTCCATCTTTTTTAATAGTCCGTTAATCTCATTGTGCAGATGATCCAGACGGTCGGCAACGTTTAGGGCTGCAATTGTTTTATGGTCGGCAGTCATGCGCCCCTTAAAAATATTACGTACCAATGAGCCAATTGGGCTATCCGTTGGTTCGAAAGTGGTATAAACCTTATGACCGGCAGCTATCAGTTTTTCAGTCAATAACTTTACTTGTGTACTTTTTCCGCTACCGTCTATACCTTCGAATACTATAAATAATTGTTTCATGTAATTATGATTAGAATGATTTGAATGAATACAATGATATAACTCTTTCCCTACACCCTCCCTGCCTCATTGTTGCTTGAAGGAAAAGGAATCATTGCAACGATGGGTGTTATGAAAATGGGAAGCATCAGGCTTCTGTACCGAATAATTGCCCCCGTAAAAGTAACCGTATATCCATCCAACAGAAGCACACTCAATGCGAAATAAATGCAACAGATATAAAATGGAGGTATCAGTCTTTTGTGCTTTGCAAAGAGTAAAAAAGCAATCAGGATGCAAGCGATTAAAAGCGTTTCTCCAAAAGCCATCATGTATGCGATGTTTTTAATTTCTGAAATATGCGGCCTGATAAAAGCCACATCAATAGCGGTAGGTAGATAATGTAATACGCTTTCTGTAGTAGGCAGAAGCATTGGAACATTGATGGCAGAATTGCCTTTTAGCAATAAAAATTCGTGCTGTTTGTTTGCCACATAATAGAGTGCATTGTAATGTTCGCCATAGAGGGAAAGAATCATCAATACCAGAATGCAACCGCAATACACAGAAAGGAAATAAAATTCGTGTCGCTGGTGATTTCTATGTGACAGCCACCAGCTTAACAGCGCAGGAAATAAAGCGATGGCCACATAGCTTTTGATAAAGAATATCAACAGAAAAGAAAAAACAATCATAATGAAATGTTTGCTGGTACTTTCTTTTTTGATAACACGGTTGAAGCAATACAAAAACATGCCCAAGGCGGAAAGTAAGAGCCCGTCCTTATGTATGCCGCTACCCCAAAAAAGAAAGGAAGGTATCAGGAAAATAGGAATCAGCAGGATGTACTCATATACGTTGCTATAAGATTTCACTACCCGATAAAAAGCAACCAACCCAAAGAGATGGAGGAAGTTGAAAAATATGACATTGGTAAAATAGTTGTTACGGCTAAACACATTGCAGATAGCAACCAGTTTGAAAATTAGATTGTCTTTCAGATCATTCCAATAAGAGTTGGTTCCAGAGAATAAACCTCCTCTTTCTGCATAATTGCTCATAAAAAGAGATTTTACAAACAAGGAAGGATTGTGCAATAGAAGTTCTGTTTCGGGCAAACTCTCCCTATAAAAACGCCAGGTATCTGAACCAGCCCGTTGGGCAGGCAGGTTAAAATACAATCCATACGCAACACCAGCAACCACTTTTAGCGCAAACAAACCAACCAGCAACCACCAAGCAATGCCCGACTTTTTAAAAAAGGGGATGCGTGTAATGATAAAACAAAACAGCAGGAAGTATAATAAAAAGGGAATAATGTCTATTTTCATTTGGATGTTTTTACTTCTGCCACAAAGGCTCGAAGACTCTAAGATGCACAAAGAAGAAAGAGAAAGAAGTCAAAGTCTTAATTTCATTTTGTGCTTCTTTCTGCCTTAGCGTCTTTGTGGCATTTTGTTTTTCCTTATCCCACTATCACCAAGTAATAATTCTTCTTGCCTTTTTGCACCAAAACATACTTGCCTTGCAATAAATCTTCTGCCACTAAAGAAGCTTTTTCCATTCCAATCTTTAATTTGTTCACTGATAACCCACCTGCCTGTAACATTTTCTTTGCTTCACCCTTGCTTGGGAATATCTGCGAATCGGATAGGAAAGAAACAAAGTCGTAACCCGCTGCCAATTGTTCTTTACTGATGTTTACAGTAGGCACCCCATCCAATACTTGTAGTAATTGTTCTTCATTTAGCGATTGTAAAACAGCTGCGGTATCATTACTAAATAATATCTCGCTTGCTTTCACTGCAAAATCATAGTCCTCCCTACTGTGTACAAACACACTTAGTTCTTCGGCCAGCTTCTTTTGCAATGACCTTTGGTGCGGCGCATCTTCGTGTTCCGCTATCAAGGCATCAATGGTTTCTTTAGACAAAAGCGTGAATAATTTTATCCATTTCTTCGCATCAGCATCGCTTGCATTCAACCAGAATTGGTAAAACTGGTAAGGGCTTGTTTTCTTGGCATCCAACCAGATATTGCCCTTTTCTGTTTTGCCAAACTTACCGCCATCGGCTTTGGTTACCAATGGGCAAGTAAAGGCATACGCTTCGCCGCCTATCTTTCTGCGTATCAGTTCGGTGCCGGTGGTAATGTTCCCCCATTGGTCGCTACCGCCCATTTGCAGTTTACAGTTCTTATTCTTATACAACCAGTAAAAATCGTATCCTTGAATCAGTTGGTAAGTAAACTCCGTGAAACTTATGCCGCTTTCGCCGTCAATACGTTTACGCACACTATCCTTGCTCATCATATAGTTTACGGTAATGTGCTTGCCTACATCGCGGATGAAACTTAAAAAGTCTATTTCCTTAAACCAATCGTAGTTGTTCACCATTTCGGCAGCATTGGGTTTAGAAGCATCAAAGTCCAAAAACTTTTCCAATTGCTTCTTCACGCCAGCTTGGTTGTGTAGCAGAATATCCTCACTCAATAAATTCCTTTCCTCACTTTTTCCGCTTGGGTCGCCCACCATTCCGGTTGCACCACCTACCAAGGCGATGGGTTTGTGACCAGCCTTTTGCAAATGCACCAATAATAGTATTGGCACTAGACTACCTATATGTAAACTATCCGATGTGGGGTCAAAACCTATGTAGGCACTCGTCATTTCCTTGTTCAATTGCTCTTCTGTGCCTGGCATAATATCCTGCAACATGCCCCGCCAACGTAGTTCTTTTATTAGTGTCATCAATTATTATTTGCAACAAAAGTAACTACTTAGGCATTTCGGTGATAAATTGAATAAAATACATATTGAGTAATAAGGGCATAAAGGCTATGCAACTTTGATATGATTAATGTTTGGCTTTATGATTATCTATTTTAAATAAGAACAGTTGACCATATTTGAAATAACGCTTTTTTAAAGGAATATTCAACTGAACGAGGTTTCCGTAAGGGCTTACGGAGCTTCCGTTCAACTGAACTTATCTTCCGTTCAATTGAATATTTCTTTCGTAAGAACTTACGGAGCTTCCGTTCAACTGAACTTATCTTCCGTCCAATTGAACATTTCTTTCGTAAGAGCTTACGGAACATCCGTCCAATTGAACATTTCTTCCGTAAGGCTGCATAAACTTAAAAAGTACGCCTACAGAATGAATAGGCTTGATTGATTTGAAAGTTCCTTTTATCAGTACAAAATTCATTAATCTCAACTTGAAATCTTCTAATCACTTTATTTCCTCAAAATCGATGTATTCATCGTTGGTAGTGGTTGTGGAGCTTTTGGGAGGAACATTTGGTTGTTGGGGAGTTTGCGTTTTAGTAAACTGTTGTTGCTGTTCGTTCATTTGCGAGATAGTGGTTTTCATTTTGCTAACGGTTTTTGCAATGGGTATCACCAACTCAAAAATGAATCGGTACAGCAGGTATATAGCCAAACACCAGAATAAATCTTCTATCATAAGCTGGCAAAGGTAATGTTGAACATTATTAAATTATTAGCGTTTGCAATGCCTTAACTATTTGTTTAGATTATTGATCCGGCAATGAGGCATGCCAATACAATGAATGGTGCTGGCAATTTAGAAAACTGTAGTGTGAGAAAAGTGAGGATGATAACGGCTACATTGGCAAAAACCATTGCTATGTTTTGATTGGGATTGATGCGTACAATGTCTTTTATCAAGAATAGTGTTGCCCCTGCCATCAAGCCAACCACTGCTGCATTGATGCCCTCCAAAGAACGATAGATGACGGCATACTTTTTTAGGTTGTGCCATACGGGAAAGAAGAAAAGAACCAATAGCAGGCTCGGCATAAATATACCAATGGCACCCAATACGCAACCCATCAGCTGTGTGGCAAAAGTATTGTCGGCACGCAAAACCATCCCACCAGTAAAAGCACCAATCGAAAATAC
The DNA here is from genome assembly GCA_025362915.1 of Chitinophagaceae bacterium. Lineage (GTDB taxonomy): Bacteria > Bacteroidota > Bacteroidia > Chitinophagales > Chitinophagaceae > Parasediminibacterium. The sequence continues at coordinate 7,405 of JANYEU010000331.1, forward strand.
GGGCCCCGGTATTGCCCTTACCATTCCAGAACCCGTCAAAAAATCTGTTTTATCCATTTGCAATACGTCCCGCTTACTTTCCAACACACTTGGTGTGGTAGGGCGCACCACATATTGCTCGTACATCATGGGCATCAACACATCACCACCGCCAAAAACAAGGCTACCAAAACGATAGGTACTTTCGAACACGTTGAACGATTTGTGATTCTTCCAATTGTTTCTGGTAGCAGTTTCGGACAAATAACCCGCTATACCAAAAAGGGCAAGAAATATCAGCATATTACCCCACTTTATTTGCTTTGGGCGAATCCCCTTTTGTGGGATACGCTTACTACTAAAGTTTGTGATAATACCTGCCAAAACTATCATGGAAGGAAATACCCAAGGTGTCCTGAAAAGGAAGAAAGTGATTAATACGGTTGCTGCCAGTATTATTCGGGTGATGGTATTGGTAATGGCAATCTTAAAAATCCTGAATGCTGAAAAGGCGATAAAACCAATGGCCATAGGTTGCACAAAATGAAATACCCTGGTGCTAACAGACCTGTCATCATAATAATCCAACAGAAAAGACAGACATCCCATGATCAGGCAAGCGGGTGTGATCCATATCAATAAGGTAAGTATTGCTAAAGGGATACCCCCCCTTTTGTAGCCAATCAGCGTTAGTGTTTGCGTGGAGGATGCTCCTGGAAGCATGTTGCAAAAGCTTACAAAGTCTATCAGCTCTTCTTCAGTAATGTCTTTTCTTCCATTCACAAAGGTTTTCATCATCATACCATAATGCCCCTGTGGCCCACCAAAAGCGGTGAGACTATGCAGTAGAACCGCTTTTAAGAATGGTATGTGACGGAGTAATTTCATTGGGGGAAATGATGTACAGATTGCATATTTAATGAATTATACTGATAACAAGGCTTGAAAAAATGAAAAAGCCAAGGCGAAAGTAAATGTTTACCATTATCTATCGCCTTGGCTTTTAACCATTGATATTATTATCTCTTATTTTTTCAATCCAATCTCTCTCAATCTTTCATCAAGATATTCTCCAGCAGTAACATCCGGATAAGCCTTAGGATGTGCTTCGTCTATACAATCTTCCAGACAAGTCAGGCTCATTTCACTTTTAGGATGCAAGAAGAAGGGCATTGAAAAACGGGGATTCCCCCAAAGTGCTTCAGGCGGATTAACCACCCTATGCGTGCTGCTTCTCAACTTATTATTGGTAAGACGTTGAAGCATATCGCCTACGTTTACCACAATCTGTTCTGGCAAGGCAGTAACACCTACCCACTCTCCTTTTTTACTCAATATTTCCAAACCATCCGCAGAAGCACCAACCAACAGGGTAATTAAATTGATATCCTCATGCTGCTCGGCACGCATGGCATTTTTTGGCGCCTGCTTTATTGGTGGATAATGGATGCAACGAAGAATGGAATTACCCTTATCGATATAAGTATCAAAATAAAATTCGTCCAAACCTAAATACAAGGCAATTGCCTGCAAAAGTGCCTTGCCAGTTTTTTCATAACAACGATAGGCTTCTTCAAGTGTAGGATTGAATTTAGGAATTTCTTTTACCTGAACATTGTCAGGATAAATTTCCTTCATCGGATCACCTGCTTCCACCAATTGACCAAACTGAAAAAACTCTTTTAAATCTGGCGCATCGCTACCCTTCGCATGTTCCTTCCCAAAACTGGTAAAGCCACGCTGACCAGCCAATTCTGGAATTTCGTATTTCTTTTTTTCTTCTGTTGGAAGAGAAAAGAATTCTTGCACGTACTGATAAATCTCCGCAATCAGCGCATCGGGCAATCCATGATTTTTTACTGAAACAAAGCCCACAGTTTCGTAGGCCGAACCTAATTTTTGTACAAAACTCTTTTTAAGTGTTTCATCGCCACTTAAAAACTCTGATAAATCAACAACGGGAATAGACATTATAGCAATGTTTTAAATGTTACAAAATGTAAATAAAGGCGAAAGGTATATGTTTTACTGTAAAATTTACAATCTGATGGTATTATTTAGCAATAAAACTTTAAATTAATTAGTATCCTTCCTTCTTATTTTAATTTGAATTGCATTTTCCAAGGGTTTATCAGAAACCAAAACAAGGTATCCACCGCCTCCCGCACCACTTAGTTTCCAACCGGCAACCTTGTCTTTATATGCATCTATCTGAGATAAGATATCTTCGTTTACCATGTGGGGGAACATGTTTATCTGCGCATCAAAAGATGCCGTAAAGGCCTGCCCAAAGGCAAGCACATCTTTTGCAAGAATTGCCTTCCAGCAATCTTCTGTTGCATCTGCCAAGGCTTTAGCCCCGGCTTCTGTTATATTTGTATCATCCAAAACAGAATAGCCGGAGTGTCTTGGCCCAAGGGTAACCAGAAAAAGATGATGCTCTATCCAGCTTATGGTATCTTCATCGTCCACAGATTCTATTTTGTATGGCCAATAATCTCCCGCATAATTTAGCTTATTCAAACATGGGAGAACTATTCCCAACGCATCCTGGCTGCCGGCAATTATTTTGGTGCCTGGAGGGTTTTCAAAAGTAAACAACACTTTAGCCAGCTTCTCCCTATCACCCGTTGGTATCTCTGTTTTCCATAACTCAATGGCTTTGTTGCGCGTACTAGACGACATCCCACTTCTATTATTAAACTCCATGGTAGGCTCAATAGATATTGTAATCACCGCTCCTGAATAAAATTTAGAAACAAAGGGTTGATCTAGCCAACCGCCTGCCAAATCAATCCGAAATGGAATAAGGCATTCTGTCCGTAAACTTGTTGTAGAACGTACAGGCAAATTGCCATGTGGCACACGGTGAAATACTTTATATTCAATCCCTTTTTCTGCACAAATCCTTGCCTTCTCAGGTGTGGATCCATCTTCATTTACCAAAAAAACATCTGGCTTTATTTCATCCATCTCTTCTAAAAAGTCTATTATTCCAAAGCCTTTATTAACCCGACATTCTGTAACTGCCAATAGGTTTTCCAACATGTACTTGCGCTCATATTGATGGTTTACAGGGTAACGTCCTTTCAACTGAAAAACATTTTCATCATTACCTATGCACGCATAAACATCACCAAATTTCTTTGCCTCGTTCATAAAAGCTACGTGACCACTGTGCATTAAATCGAAGCAGCCAGTTACCATCACTTTTTTTTGACTAGTCATTTTATTTATTTATTGAGTGACGAAAATAGCCAAGAGTGGTATTATAAGCAACACTTTTTTAAATTCTTTCAAACGCTTATATGGGGTCATTGGTATTATCTTAAAATATATGCCTTGCCATCCATTTGTTCAGCTATACGGAACATCCGTTCACCCATACGGAATTCTCGTATGCTTGAACGGAACCTTCGTATGCGCATACGGATGGTCTCGAAAGCACATATGGAAATTTCACAAGCCCATACGGAAGCTCCGTATGCCTATACGGAACCTCCGTATGCTTGAACGGAAAGCTCGTATGCACATACGGGCTCTCCGTTCAAGTAAACAAATTAGGAGAAATAAGGAATAGCCTTCCTTTTAAAAGTGACTATTCCAACGTCTGCAAAACAAATTTCCCTACAAAGTTTTTGTAAACCAAACCACCAACTCCCTACTTTTACGCATTCTCGTTCACAATAACAACGGATATAAACATACTCTATGGCATCATTCATCGTACAGGGCGGTAATAAATTAAAGGGAACCATCATTCCGCAAGGGGCAAAAAACGAAGCATTACAAATACTCAGTGCTGTGCTGTTAACCGCATCTACGGTAACCGTAAATAATATTCCCGATATTTTGGATGTAAATCTACTGATAGAATTATTGGAAGATATGGGCGTAAAAGTGAACAGGGTGGATAGGCATACCTGCATTTTTACTGCTGACAATGTTGATACCGATTATTTTGCTTCGGAAGCATTCCGTACAAAAGGAGGTAAACTACGTGGCTCTGTTTTATTGGCGGGACCAATGTTGGCAAGGTTTAAGAAGGCATATATTCCCAAACCCGGTGGCGATAAGATAGGACGACGCAGGCTTGATACACACATTATTGGCTTTGAAAAACTAGGGGCAAAGTTTGAATATGATGATAACCTACATTTCTTTAAACTCACTTCGCCACAGCTAAAGGGCGCATTTATGTTGCTGGATGAGCCATCTGTAACAGGTACGGCAAACATTGTGATGGCAGCAGTTTTGGCAGAAGGAACAACCACCATCTATAATGCCGCTTGCGAACCTTACTTGCAACAACTTTGCAATATGCTTTGCCGGATGGGGGCTAAAATATCTGGTATAGGAAGTAATTTGTTGGTGATAGAAGGTGTGAGCGAACTGCATGGAACGGAACACAAAATGCTGCCAGACATGATAGAAGTAGGCAGTTTTATTGGCCTTGCGGCGATGACCCAAAGCGAAATAACCATTAAGGGTGCGGGCGTGCATCACCTAGGGATGATACCAGAAAAGTTTGCACAAATGGGTATCAAGTTCGATATAAACGGAGACGACATTCATGTACCTGCACAAGAAAGCTATGAAGTAACCACTTATATGGATGGAGGCATATTAACCATTTACGATCATCCTTGGCCTGGCTTTACGCCAGATTTAATCAGTATCATGTTGGTAATTGCAACACAGGCAAAGGGAAGCGTACTCCTTCACCAAAAGATGTTTGAAAGCCGTTTGTTCTTTGTAGATAAGCTGATAGATATGGGTGCCCAGATAATTTTGTGCGATCCTCACCGTGCAACCGTAATAGGTCTTGGTAGAAAATATGCATTGAGGGGTATTACCATGAGTAGTCCGGATATACGTGCAGGGCAGGCGTTGCTTATTGCCGCATTGAGTGCAGATGGCAAGAGCACTATCCAGAATATAGAACAAATAGATAGGGGTTATCAGAATATTGATACAAGACTAAGGGCTTTGGGGGCAGATATTACAAGGGCGTAGGACGAAGTGGGAAATGGGAGTGGCACGTTCGTGAATCATTTTATCATTCAAATCATTCCATCATAATTATGATTTTAGTAACGGGAAGCAGTGGATTGGTAGGCAGTCATTTGATTTCTTTTTTGTTGAAAGAAGGAAAGTGTGTCAGGGCTATGTACCATACCAATCATCCCGATATTAATCATCAAAATCTTGAATGGGTTAA
>JANYEU010000343.1 GCA_025362915.1 Chitinophagaceae bacterium
CTAACCATGTGGGTACTTCAAAGATTACTTTTTACTTATGACTACCTAGAAAAAATATATGACGATTCTCCAGATAGTGCCATCGTATAAACCTGCGTATGTTTATGGAGGTCCTATTTACTCTATAAGTACACTCTGTGAATCGCAAGCAAATATGGGACATGAAGTTTCTGTATTTACCACCAATGCCAACGGCTTGGATAACTTGGTTGTACCCCTTTTATCCAAACAATGGATAGGTAAGGTTGGAGTCTATTATTTTCCACGGGTTACTGGCGATCACACCCATATTTCTCCTAAGTTGTGGTTGAAGCTTTTGTTCGGTAAAAAAAAGTATGATGTAATACACTTACACAGTTGGTGGAGTTTATTGATGATTGGTTGTGCTTGGATATTATATTTTAGGGGTATCCGCTTTATTATTTCGCCAAGAGGAATGTTTTCATCTTATTCTTTTACGCACAACAATAACCCATTCAAAAAGAAGATACTCTTTGATTTCTTATCAAAAACAGTTCTTAAGAAGCAAGTCTTTCATGCCACAGCGCTTTCTGAACAGTTAGAAATTCAAAATATATTCGGAGAAAAAACAAAAGTATTTACACTCCCAAACCTGCTAAACTTCCCCAATTTATCACAGTCATCTATTGTGACGCATCTACAAAGTGGTGAAATCAGACTGTTATTCATCTCTCGAGTAGATAAAAAAAAGGGAATTGAAATACTGCTCAATGCTATAAAAACATTAAAAAATTTTTCTGTTTCAGTTAAACTTACCATCATTGGATCGGGGAGTGAAGAATATCAAAATGAATTGAAAAACCTGTGTAATTCATTGGGCATAGCAAATCTTATCACTTGGAAAGGAAGTGTGGAATGGAATGAAAAATTCAATGACATACTAAACGCAAATATCCTTGTTCTTCCATCGTATAATGAAAATTTTGCCAACATCGTTTTGGAAACATTGTATGCCGGCCGACCAGTTATAGTTACAAAATATGTTGGCTTGAGCGACTATGTAAGCACACACAATATGGGTTGGGTAATAGACACAAACCCAGACGATATTGTTTCTTCTGTAAAGGAATACATTACTCAAAAAATCTTTTGGCAGTCTAAATCCATAGAGATGCATAATCAGATAAAGCAAGATTATAACTCAGAAGAGTTGGCAAAAAAATATATTGAAGCATATAAACTGTACCTAAATATTGCTTAATTGACAAATCCTGAGTTTAGTTTTATTGTCATATCCTTTAATGAAGAAATTCATCTTCCAAGGCTGTTATCTTCTATCCAGCCTTTAAATACTCCCATATTTTTACTAGATTCTGGTAGTACAGACAATACAATTAACATTGCTACCAAGTTTGGTTGTACCATTAAAACAAATCCCTTTGTAAACCATCCTTCTCAATGGCATGAAGCCCTTACTACCTTCGAAATTAAAACGCCTTGGGTAATTTGTTTGGATGCAGACCAAATTGTAACGAGCGAATTGTTGGCGATGTTGCAAGGCTTTAAGGATGAATATTACAAAGATGTTGCAGGGATATACTTCAATAGAAAAAATATATTCAAGGGTAAATGGCTAAAACATGGTGGCTATTTCCCTTTTTATCTGCTAAAGATGTTTAGGGTTGGGGTTGGCTACTCTGACTTGAATGAAAACATGGATCATCGGTTTATCGTTCCTGGAAAAACAATTATTTGGAAGACAGGATACTTGATTGAAGAGAATTATAAAGAAAATAAAATCTCATTCTGGATTAGTAAACACAATCGGTACAGCGATTTGGTGGCAACTGAAGAATGGGAACGGCTGCAACAATTGCGTACCCAAACCCTACAACCCAATATTTTTGGAAGCCCAGACCAAAAGAAAGCATTTTTAAAAAGTATTTGGTGGAAGATGCCTTTATATGTTCGCCCATTTATTTATTTTTTTCATCGGTATTTTATTCAATTGGGTATTTTGGATGGCAAACAAGGTTTCGTCTTTCATTTTTTGCAAGCGTTTTGGTTTAGGCTTGTGGTTGATATTAAAATTGATGAAATAAAAAAACAACACAGCCTTGAAAGCCAACCTACATAACTACGATAACAGTTGGTATCAGCCTGGAGGGGCTATTAAAAGAGCGGTATGGCTGGTGGTAAATGCATTGTTTTTTGCGAATAATTTGGCATTAATCAATGGATTGAAAATTAGATTGCTAAGAGTTTTTGGAGCATCAATAGGTGAACGGGTCGTTATAAAGCCATCGGTAAACATAAAATATCCTTGGTTTTTATCCATCGGAAATGATGTTTGGATAGGTGAAAAGGTTTGGATAGATAACCTTACCCAAGTATCCATTGGCAATAATGTATGTTTATCTCAGGGCGTGATGTTGCTTACGGGAAACCATAATTACTCAAAATCTACCTTCGATTTAATCATCGGTAAAATTGTTTTGGAGGATGGTGTTTGGTTGGGTGCGCAGTCGGTTGTTTGCCCAAGAGTAACCTGTTTTAGCCATGCTGTTTTAGCGGTAGGTTCTATTGCCACAAAAGATTTATTGGCTTATTCCATCTATCAAGGAAATCCTGCGGTGAAGGTGAGGGAAAGGAAAATTGGCTAGGAAATTTTGCGTAAATCATCCTACGAAAGCCCAATTTATTTATCAATAAAACCGGTTTCTTCATCAAGAAAATGACTTTATTCATCAATAAAACCGGTTTCTTCATCACGATATTGATTTTCTTTATCAATAAAATGGTTTTCTTCATTAAGAAAATGACTTTCTTGATGAAGAAAACAGCATCAATTTAATATTCATTAATACTATATTGGCTCTAAAAGTCTCCATTATCACGGCAACATTCAATAGCTCTAAGACTATCTTGGATACTTTGAAGTCCGTTCAAAGCCAAACCTATCCTAGCATTGAGCACCTAATAGTGGATGGTGTTTCTACCGACAATACAATTGAACTAATAAAATCGACTGATAATTTTTTGGGAGAAATACACATTGGTAAGGACAAAGGTATTTATGATGCGATGAACAAAGGCATCGGGTTGGTGAGTGGAGACATAGTGGGGATACTTAATTCGGATGATTTTTATGCTGATGAAACAATTATAGAACAAGTGGTATCTCTTTTTAATGAAACAGGTTGCGATGCGGTTTATGGCGATTTGGTATATGTAAGTGCTACTGATACTACAAAAGTTATTCGCCGTTGGGTTGCCGGTAGTTATAAAAGAGATAATTTTTTGTATGGATGGATGCCGCCTCATCCTACTTTTTTTGTAAAGAAAGAGTTATACGGCAAGTATGGATTATTTAATATTTCTTTGTGGGGTGCGGCAGATTATGAATTGATGTTACGCTTTTTGTACAAACATCATTGTTCGTTGGCATATTTGCCACAGGTTATGGTACACATGAGGGCGGGTGGGCAGAGCAATATCTCTATAATGAATAGGCTTAGGGCAAACATGGAAGACAGAAAGGCTTGGACCATAAATGGAATAAAACCCAATTGGTACACTTTGTTTTTGAAGCCATTAAGGAAGCTGAATCAGTTTATTAATAAACGATAATTTACTTTAAATGACAATCACTAGTATGAATAAAGGGTTTTTGTGGAGGATTCTATTTGCTTTCTTATTTCTTTTCATCTCATCAAAAAGTTTAAAGGCGCAGGATATATTAAAGAGTAAAGACCTTAGTTCTTTTAGGGTTGATGATTTATCGGATGATGACATCTCTAAATTTAAACAACAGCTTCAACAAAGCGGATTGTCTGAAACACAAGCGGAGCAATTGGCATTGCAAAGGGGGTTGCCTTCTTCG
>JANYEU010000345.1 GCA_025362915.1 Chitinophagaceae bacterium
TTGGGATGAAAATGGCTGGCCGATGATTGCTAAAAACTAGTTAGACAAGTTGAATAGTACTCGTGAACTGACTGAAAAATAAAATATAACATAGGATTATTAACTATTTTAAGTAAAATTGCAGTTATAATGAAGTAACGAGTATGGATAAGCGGACAAGTTTTAGTTGGAGCGAGCAATGTGAACCGCATAAGTTGCGAACCAACCTATTAATAAAAGAGTATCCCGAAATAAGGAATTTGATAGGGCGAAATCCTTATACAATGTTTGTTATCCTGCTTTGCGTAGGCATACAGTTGGCGTTGTCTTATTGGCTGCAAGATAAAAGTTGGTGGTGGGTATTGGGTGCCGCCTACATTATTGGCGCGTTCTGTTGCCATACACTTTTTGTTTGCATACACGAATGTGCGCATAATCTGGTTTTTAAAAAGCATTATCTAAACAAGATTGCGGCCATCATTGCCAATTTGCCCATGGTGTTGCCCAGTGCCATTTCCTTTCAAAAGTACCATATCAAACACCATTCCTTTCAGGGTGTAGAAGAGCTTGATGGCGATATGCCTTATCATTGGGAGGCGCGTCTGATAAATAATTCTACCATTGGCAAGGCAGTGTGGTTGTTATTTTATCCTTTGTTTCAGATGCTACGCCCTGCCCGTTTAAAGGAAATCTCCTTATGGGACACTTGGACTGTAGTAAATATTATTGTGGAAGTTGCTTTTATGGGTGGCTTGTTTTACCTGTTGGGCATCAAGGCATTGGTGTTTTTGTTGGCTAGTTTTTTCTTTTCGGTAGGCTTACATCCCTTGGGTGCAAGGTGGGTACAGGAGCATTATCTTACCCATGGCGAGCAGGAAACCAAAAGCTATTATGGTCCCCTCAATGTAGTTAACCTAAACGTGGGTTATCACAACGAACACCACGATTTTCCTTCCGTTCCTTGGAATAAATTACCCCAATTAAAAGCTATTGGTAGTAAGCATTATACCTCTTTGCACCACCATACTTCTTATACCAGCCTGTTGTTTAAGTTTTTATTCGACAAAAAGATGTCAGTCTATTCCCGTATGGCTAGGGCAAACAGGGGCAAGACTAAACTCAATGATATTGACGTCTTGTAAACTGTTTTATTATATGATTGATCCTTAAAATTGCCTTTCTTATAAGCACCCGTTCATAATCTTTTAGGCACGCTGATTTCAATAATTTTTTTCTATAAATAATTAACTGGATAAAATAATGAGTCACTTCCTTTCGTTTTATTGTTTATGGAAAAAGATGTACAACTCAGGAAAAACTACCCAAGTGATATAAGTTCTAATTTTCCGACGGGTTTAAAAAAATAATTGAACAATAAACATAAACTATACTATTACTTTTTAAAAAAAATATTAATTAAAAATACTAAAATTAAACTGCAACTATGGACTATTGCATGGAGCAAACAATGCGTTGGTATGGAGGAAATGATCCGGTAAGTTTATGGGACATCCGTCAGTCGGGATGTACGGGAGTGGTAACAGCTTTGCATCATGTGCCAGTAGGCGATGTGTGGACTGTGGAAGAAATAAACAAGCGCAAGGCAGAAGTGGAAGCCGCCGGGATGATTTGGACAGTGATAGAAAGCCTGCCTGTGCATGAGGACATCAAGAAGCAAAAGGGAGGTTTTAATGACTACATAGAAAAATATAAGGAGAGTTTAAGGAATGTAGCTGCCTGCGGATTGAAGGTGGTAACCTACAACTTCATGCCCATAATAGATTGGATGCGTACAGATCTGGCTTATGAAATGGAAGATAAAAGCTTGGCACTCCGCTTTGAGAAGGCAGCGTTTGTAGCATTTGATTTGTTTATATTGAAACGTCCGGGAGCAGAGAATGATTATACCAAAGTAGAAATAGAAAAGGCAACACAAAGGTTTGCTACCATGAGTGCCGCTGAAAAGGAGAAACTATATGTAACCACTTTGCAAGGATTGCCAGGAAGCGAGGAACGGTTTACAGAAGAAGAAATATTGGCTGCACTAAAAACCTATGATGGCATTGACACCCAAAAACTAAAGGAACATTTATTCTATTTTCTTCGGGAGATAGTGCCTGTTGCTGAAGAATTAGGACTTAAAATGGCTATACATCCAGACGACCCTCCCTTTCCGGTATTGGGTTTGCCAAGAATAGTAAGTACCGAACAGGATGCTATAGACTTGTTAGATGCAGCCCCATCGCCGGCAAACGGATTGTGCTTTTGCACGGGTTCGTTTGGGGTAAGACCCGATAATGACTTGCCAGGAATGGTGAAAAGATTGGGAGAACATATTCATTTCTTGCATTTGCGCAGTACAAAAAGGGATGAGGAAGGAAACTTTTATGAAGCAGACCATTTGTATGGTGATGTGGACATGTATGCCGTTGTAAAAGAAGTGGTTACGGTGATGCTTAAAAGAAAAGTGAGCATTCCGGTGCGCCCCGATCATGGACACCAAATGTTGGATGATTTAAAAAAGACAACCTATCCTGGATATAGTGCCATAGGAAGGTTAAGGGGATTGGCTGAATTAAGGGGATTGGAATTGGGGATTCAAAGGGCGATGATGTAAGCTTTTGATAGGGGTTTTGCAATGGCATTAAGTGTATCATAAACTAAGTGAACGTCATTGCGAGGCACGAAGCAACCTTTTATTGTTACGACAAGGTTGCTTCGTGCCTCGCAATGACGGGAAGATTATGGAGAAAGATTAAAGCGATTCCAATCATTTCTTTCGTTCAGGTCATTCAATCATCATTTCAAATCATTCAATCATAAATTAATAACTAAAAAATGGACTTAAACGGAAAGGTAATTGTTGTTACGGGTGGCACAGGCATATTGGGCTACAGTTTTAATAAGGCAATCAGCAAGGCAGGTGGCACTGTTTGTATTTTGGGAAGAAATAAGGAATTGGCCGAAGAAAGGGCTGCTGAAATTGTTGCAGAAGGTGGGAAGGCCATAGGTTTATCGGCAGATGTACTGAACGAAGCTGATTTGCAAAGGGCAAATGACATAATAGTAGAGAAGTTTGGAAGGATTGATGGATTGGTGAATGGGGCAGGCGGCAATCAACCAAAAGCGGTGATACAACCCGAAGAAGATTTGTTCCATTTGGATATGGACGCATTGGATAAGGTTATGAAACTAAACTTGTTTGGCTCTTTATTACCAACCCAGATATTTGGCAGGACAATGAAAGCAACCTCTCAAGCTGCCAGCATTGTAAACATATCATCGGTATCTGCTTATTCAGTTATCACCAAAGTATTGGGCTACAGCTTGGCGAAATCTGCGATAGAAATATACACCAAATGGTTTGCTGTAGAATTGGGTAAAAGATATGGCGGCCAAATAAGAATGAACGCCATCATGCCGGGGTTCTTTTTAACCGAACAAAACAGGACATTATTGACAAACCCTGATGGAAGCCTAACAGACAGAGGACAAAAAGTGGTTACCAAAACACCTATGCAACGATTTGGCAAACCCGACGAATTGTGTACGGCATTGGTGTATCTTTTAAGCGAAGATTCATCGTTTGTAATGGGAAGTACCATCGGAATAGATGGTGGTTTTACTACTTTTAGCGGCGTGTAAATCAACTGACTTAAGCCTTTTTATCTAACACATAGGTACAATAAACACATAGAAAAAGAAGGAAAGAAACGTTGCACTTTCAGGTCACATAGACTTGAGTATAAAAAAGTAAAACTTTTTTCTATGTGTTCTTTTCTTTTTCTTCTTTAAAAAACCAAACTATGTTCCTTATGTGCATACTATATAACTTCTTCGAATTAGGTATTTAGTTCGCAAATGCTTTTAACAGTTATTATTTCTGTTGCCCCGATCCTTTAGGGCCGGTTGTTAAATCATTTAATTATTGGCTTTAGCCAAATATTTAAAATAAACAATGCTGATGATGTGTGGCTAAAGCCACATTATAAAATCAATACCTTTTCCTTGTCTAAAGCCGAAGGGCTATTGATTTGCAAACTAAAATACTTAATCTCCTATAACTTCTTTCAAAAAGATGTTGGTCAATGCTACAAAGTAGCATTTTCTATGTGTCCTTTCTCTTAACTTCTTTTTTAAATTAATACTACCTCACCTATGTGCCTATGCTCCTATGTGTTGAAGCTTTTTACTTCTCCCTAAGTTATATAAGCAGGAAACATTAACCCCTTAATCTAACACTATGTGTTTACTTTTTTACTTCTCCATAATAAGTAGATTAGCGGAAAATATAGATATTGGGGGATAAAACTGCATAATATCAGTTATTAAAGATAAAGAATTCTTCAGTGCAACGTCTCTGCGTAAAAGACTTTGTGGATCTTTGCAGTTAAGTTTTTCCTTGCAAGACGCGCATTGTAATGAGTCTCTACCCTTCCCCTTGCAGCCATTCCAGAAACTCCTGCGCCCTTGCCTTGCTTATTACAATAGATTCTTTGGTGGGGAAGGTTAGTTTTACCACCAACTTACGTGCAAAATGACGTTCGGCATTGGTGATGGCGTTTCTGTGGATAATGAATTGTCTGTTTGCCCGGAAAAAGAAAGCAGGATCCACCATCTTTTCCACTTCATCAAGCGTGGCAGAAAGCAGGTATTCTTCCTTGGAAAAAGTGGTGATGACCACTATCAGTTTCTCCACATAAAAACAGGCAATGTCGTTTACTTTTATCGGTATTATCTTATCGCCTTGGCTTACCAGCAATGCCTTTTTGTAGGGTTGTTTCAGTTGTTGCATCAACCTGTTTATCTCCATCCTACTCTTCTCTGGGGCAAATGCCAGTTTCAGGCTTTCCAGTTTTACCAATGCCTTCTTCACCTTTTCCTTACTCAGGGGTTTCAATAAATAGCTGATGGCATTGGTTTCAAACGCATCCATCATATACATGTCAAAAGCGGTGCAGAACACAACCAGACTTTTTATTTCTATCTGTTGATAAATATCGAAAAACAAACCATCTGCTAGTTGAATGTCCGAGAAAATAACATCAGGATGTTCATTGTCAGCAAGCCATTTACAGGCATTCACTACCGAATCTATCTTTCCTACAATGTTTATGGCAGGGTTTGCTTCTTGCAACAGCTTTTCTAGTTCTCGCGCTGCTTTTGTTTCGTCTTCAATAATCAATATGTTCATGCTAGTACAATTGGAAGTTTCACGGTAAAAAAGCCATTCTTATTCTCCACCACAATCTCTTTTTTATAGAGCAGACGGTATCGTTCTGCAATATTCTTCAGTCCTGTTTCATTGCCGGGCAATACGGATAGCTTGGGCTGATAATAGTTTTGCACCACCAGCATTGGCCCTTCGGTGGTAAATATATTGATGCTAAGAGGTTTATTTGCCGATGTACTGTTGTGCTTTATAGCATTCTCTATCAGCATCTGCAAAGTAAGTGACGGCATTTTACTATCCAATAGTACATCGCTTTCTATGTTTATCTGAAAGTCAATGCCAGCCTCCAATCTGCTTTTGATGATATATAGATAGGACTGTATAAATTCCATTTCCTGTCTCAGTGTTACCGAATCCACTTCCTTAAATTGCAATACATAGCGGTATATGTTAGCAACTTCATCCACAAAATCCTTTACGGTTTGCTCCTGCGAGATACTGGTAATGGTATTGAGGGTATTGAACAAGAAGTGCGGACTTAGTTGGTCTTTTAGCGAAGAAAGCTTGGCTTGTGTTTGGGCTTGTTTGAGTTGTTCTCTTTCTTTTTTCTTTTCTTGCTCGTAAACGAGAACAATACATAATAAAGGAACTAGTGTTAATGATAGCGTTATAACAGGAAATGCAATATGACGAGAATACTTAAAAAATGATGATAAGGTGATTATGTAGTATATAAAAACAAGGGTTAGTAGAAATACTATAAAAAGTATGATTTTCTTTAGCCTTGATGTAATTACGATTTTCTTCAAAACAGGAATATCTTTTCTATTTAAGAAAGTAAATGCTAATGTCAGCGGCAGAATGTTATATAGGAGAACTTGTGTTAGTCCGAACTGCTTTAAATTACTTGCATTAGTATTAGCAGTTATAAGCAACACTGTTGTTGTTATATTTAGGTAAACAATATATTTTTCGGGTAAGCGGATTAAGATAGCAATGTTTACAAACAGGAAAGAAGATAACATTACAGCAAGTAATACTGGGCTATAACTAAGCCAATTACTCCATTGAAAATATATTATACCAATAGTTGCAGGCAGAATAAACACAAAGTAGCCTCTTCTCATGAAATCAGCTTGTGACATCTTTATAGCATCTTCTTTTATACCAAACAAATACCTCTTTAAATCTTTCATCATGCCATTACAATTGGAAGTTTCACCGTAAAAAAGCCATTCTTATTCTCCACCACAATCTCTTTTTTATAAAGCAGTCGGTATCGTTCGGCAATATTCTTTAGCCCTGTTTCATTGCCGGGCAATACTGAAAGCTTGGGCTGGTAATAGTTTTGCACTACCAGCATCGGCCCTTCGGTGGTAAATATATTAATGCTAAGTGGTTTGTCTGCCGAGGTACTGTTGTGCTTTATAGCATTCTCTACCAGTATTTGCAACGTGAGTGGGGGCATACTAGTATATAATATCCGTTCGTTGGTGATGTTTATATAAAAGTCGACACCGCCTTCCATTCTACTTTTAATGATGTTTAAATAGGACGTGATGAAGTCTATTTCCAGTTTAATCTTCACCGAATCCACTTCATTAAATTGCAGTACATAGCGGTAAATGTTGGCAACCTCATCCACAAAATCCTTCACAGGTTGCTCCTGCGAAATACTGGTAATGGTATTGAGGGTATTGAACAAAAAGTGTGGACTCAATTGGTCTTTTAGCGAAGCA
>JANYEU010000353.1 GCA_025362915.1 Chitinophagaceae bacterium
TAAAGAAAGATGGAAAACCTTTGTATCTATCTGCACGGCAAGGGATTGAGGTTAAGGTGGATGCCAGACCAGTAACAATCAAGGAATTTAATATAACTAAAATAGAAATGCCGGTTGTGCATTTTAAGGTGGTATGCACAACCGGTACTTATATAAGAAGTTTGGCAAACGATTTTGGTGAAGCACTAGGTGTGGGTGGATACATGAGTAGCCTATGCAGATCGCGCATAGGGGAGTTTAAAAATGAAGATGCCACTTCTATTGAAAAGTTTGAACTGGAGATAAGGGCCTTGAAACCAAGTTTGTAAACTTAGGTTTAATTAAAGAAATGCTTTATAGGTTCAAACTGTTTCATCTGCAAGCAGTTTTCTTGTGTGAGTGGTTTCTCAAAGAAGCCAATCACGTTAGGGTATGTGGCTGCTTTTTTCTTATCAATAGTGTCTATTGAAGAGGTTACAATCACAACATGAACTTTTGGAGGGTTTTGAAGTGTACCAAGACTTTCCAAAAATTGCCACCCATCCATCACTGGCATATTTATATCGAGCAATACCAAATATTCTAGATTTTCAGAATCTTTGTTTGTAATCAAATCCAAGGCTTCTTGACCATTTAAGGCTGATAATGGGGCGGAAGATAATTTACTGTAAGATAAGATTTCGGTATGCAGAAAAATTACTATGTCACTATCATCTACTATTACTGTCTGCAATTTCATTGTAATTAAAAGGTTAACAAATGGATAAAAGATATTAGGTTACTTAATGTAATAAACGCTAAGTTAATTGCTTTTTAACATTAAACTAATGTTTTTTTAAGAATAGGGGATGTTTTTTATAAGCGGTTCTTCTATAACGCTTTTAAAAGGTGCCAATATTGTAATTCAGCCTCAGATTAAAGTAATTTTGGGTGTTATTTGTAAATGTAGTTGGGTGTTTTACTGTACCTGCTACAAAATAGTTATCCGCATAATTTACCCCAACTTTCCATTTCTTGCTAAACTGTGCCTCTAAGCTTAAAACAGTGGTTGAAACACCTAATGAAGGTTTCTCGAAGAAGATACCTGGTCTTAAATAAGAGTTTCCTCCAGCCCATTGGTATTGAAAGCCACCGCCAATTCTCGTAACATTGTATTCGTAGTTACCAGATTGTTGAGTTTTGAGGCTTGCAATCGTTATCTTCTTACTCCAACTTCCGTCTCTATAGATGATACCGCCCTCAATAAATAGTTTTACAGGTGCATCATACTTCAAGCCAGCAAGTAACCTAAGCAATCCACCAGATGCAAAATGATTGCCACAGGTATTGCTACCTAGATTAATACCATAACTTACAAAGGGATTAAACTGTAGTGATATTGGAAAATGGTCGAAGAAACTAAATGTAGCACCTGCCATTAATGTAGGATGAGATGATGCATCGCTAGACGAAGAAGCTACAACACTATCTTGATTCAAAATCATGGGTATATGCTCCCAACCAATACCTAAGTATGGAGTTGTGTTAAATACTTTATACTTTTTATCTTTTTTTTTAAAGATAGGAGAATGAATTAATGAATCTTTCTTCAAGTACAACTGTGATTTTAGATTGATTAATGAATCCTGCAAGTTAACATTACGTTCTTTCAAAAAACCTACTATGCCCGATAAAGAATCATACTTTTGTTTGTATGTTGAGCTGGGAATAATTTGTGTATTGCCTGTACCATTCTGAGGATTTGTATTTACAGTTGTAGGCGTAATCTTAGGAATGCTTGTTTGTAAAGAATTTGAAGATTGAATTGGTGCAGATCCTACATTTTGTACCACTATATCTCTTACATATACATCTTGTATCCTGTTGGTAACTGCATGTTTTGCAGAGATGTAAGTTTTCTTACCAGCACAATCGTCTTTGGTTACAACACCTGTTTGGCTATTGCTGCTATCTGCATAATTACCACCAGACGATTCTTGGTCAGGTGCCAAAGTGGTACTGAAACTTGTTGTTACTTCTGTGCCACAAAGTGTTTTTGCTATTACCTTACCAGATACAATCACGGGTGTTGGATTGTAATTCTTTATATAAACAGAAAAGCCTTGCCCGCCATCTAAACTATATTGATGTCTTCCTAATCCTAAATAAACCCCAGATACTGTTTGATTAGAAAGTTTTTTCCAAGGACTATTCTTCTGCGAAAAGCAAAGGATGGTAGGAACAATAAACAAAAATAATAATCCCGTTTTTAAACTGTTACTTTGAAGTGGCATGGTATGTTTGTTTGTAGTATTACATTTAAGCATACTGCAAATCTAGTATTATATTTAACAAAATTGCAAATCGAGTAGTTTGACCCTAATTAATAGAGTTTTAACTTCTTTTTTTAACTAAAATATTGCAGTTCAGTTGTTTTCTTTACTTTCACATCCTGCCCGGATGGCGAAATTGGTAGACGCACTGTGTTCAGGTCGCAGCGTTCGTAAGGATGTGTCGGTTCGAATCCGACTTCGGGTACTACTATTATCTAGATTATCTTTCTTCGCTCACCCCCTTAAACTTTTGTTTTACCTATTACAATCGTGTAACTTTTGTTAATACATACGTAATCATTAAACATTCGTTTCCTTTACCATTCAATTTTAAAACAATTAAATTTACAATTATGAAAAAAACGATTTTAGTCCTTTTAGTAACTGGACTCCTTGCCGTTGGGGCAAATGCACAAGATGCACCTACTCCACCACCTTCTGGTCAGAACCGACCTCCAATGATGGGTCAGGACAGAATGAAAGAAAGACGCGAAATGATGTTGAAAAACTTGAAAGACGTCGGTGCAACAGATGAGCAGGTTCAAAAGTGCAAGGATGTAATGGAAGATTCAAGAAAGAAAGGGGAAGAAATGAGAAAAGATGCCACTCTTACTGACGATGAAAAGAAAGCGAAACGTAAGGAAATGATGACTGATCAAGAAGCTAAAATAAAAGAAATTCTTGGGGATGATAAGTTTACAAAGTACAGGGATGCAATGAAGGCAATGCGCAAAGACATGCCGCCTCCACCGCAAGCAGCACCAAAAAACTAGTATTAGTTTGTGATTGAAGCATAAAAAAGGCAGTTTACCAAGTGTAAGCTGCCTTTTCTTTATAACAAAGCCCTCAAGCTCGCACGCCCTGTATTAATCACTTTTCCATCACCCGGTTTTCTACCTTCATAGCTGAAACTAATTTCCAAGCTGTTGATAAGCCGTTTAGTAAAATCTATCCCCCATAAATAATTCTTGCCGGGTTGTAATCCATCAAGTATCACATAACTTGTTGATGTATTTACTGTACCCGTGTAGCTAATGTCGTTCAATGTAAACCTGCCAGTCAGACTGGTATTCTGAACGGCGTTGTATTTTGCCTCTATCACCAACGAATTACTCGATAAAGATTCTCCTCCATACAATGCTGCATTCTTCTTATTGGTATAAACATAGCTTGCCTGCATTCTAAAAATGGTGGCATTGGTAAAAACAATACGTGGCTCGGTAGATAGGGTCTTGATTGCATAATTCTGGTTGCTATAGGCAGCCGTCAGCAAGCTGGTATTCTCTATTCGTTGCAATAAATCAATCGTAAAACTCCTATTAATAGAACCCCTTGCCTTAATGTCCCATTCATTTTGTTGGTTACTTTGCAAACCATAAGTAAGTAGGTTTTTATTATAAATCAGTATCCTTGTTACATCCATTCCCCATTTACTGCTGCTGCGGTTGAAGGAAAGCGTATTGCTGAAAATGTATTTTAAAGAAATCAAAGCTGTATCTGCTATTTTACCACCAATAGGATTAAGTACAAAATCGGACTGTGCTAATACCTTTTTACCACTTTGTAAGGATGATTGCAGGTTGAACCTCCCTGCCAAATCCCGTAGTTTCTTGTTGTGTATGGTATTGCTGATTGCCTTGGGACTGAATAATAAACTGTAATTAAACTGAGTATTATTTGTTTTTACATACACATTGGTAGGCGTAAAGAGCCTGATGTAAGTAGCCTGATCGGAAAAGCGGGCTATTTCAAACTCGTTCAATTGTTGCACACCATCATTATTATAATCTATCCAAGTGTATTGCCCTTGCCCTGCCGCTACTTGTATGTATGATATGGCCAGTTGCTGTTGCTGACCAGATCCAATCTCATACAAAGAATTACCTGTGATAAATCCTTTCCACGCATTCAATGTGTATTCTGCCCTGCCCAACAAATTATTATCTGGTGTAAGGTTGGTGATGCTTTTATTGAATACGTCAAACTTTCTGTAAGTAACTTCCAGCCGTAGTTGTTGCTTTTTGTTTTGCATCAACTCCAATAAGAAGTTATAGTTATGGCTTCTATCTATCTGCAAAAAGGATTGTTGATAAGCCTGCTTATCATTCCTGATAGAATAAGTAAAAGCCCACCTGTTAGCCTTGCCTTGGTTGCTTTTAAGATAGGCAGACAATGTATTAAAATCGAAACTATTGGGCGATAGGGAATCAACGCCGGCTATCCTTTGTTGGTTATGTTCCAACGCATATCCTCCACCAATAGTGATGTTTTTCAAATAAGGCATTGGTCTATTAATCTCAATAATTGGTTTAAAATAATATCCTTTCCCGCCACTAATGTCATTGTTTGTAAGACTTATATCACTTTTAATGTGCCACTTGGCAAGTGTTTGTATGTGTTGCAAATTCTGTCTAAACCCCTTATAATCATCGCTGCGCAAATAACCGGCAGCTGCATATTTAAAAGAGTTATTGTTGGTGTCCTTTATTTCCACACTAATGCTAGGGAGTTGCTCTGTTGCTTTGGTGGTAACTACATTCAGCCCCCAATCCCTTAAAAACTCTACAGAGCGCAACCTTTCTATGGGATTGAAATTCTCATTGGCATATTCATAACCCAATGTGGTTTTGTATTGCAAAGGTTTATGCCGATAATGCAATGTATCATTATGCAGTAACAATACCCTCGCTGCCATGCCCACATTATTGCCTTTTTGGATGGAAGATAATGTGTTTACATCATAATTGCTTACTGCCGCATCTGTTTGCAGGGTATAGTTTTTATTGATTAGATAAGTAGTGCTCAGGTTTATCAGTTGTTGCTTTTTAGGCGTCGCCAAAAAGATGGCCGGTTCATAGTTTCCTTGTGGCACGTCATTTTTGGGGGCAATATATTGATACACATTCCCATTGGCGCCGTTATAGTAAGGTACATAATTGCCTTTGTTTGTACCTACCTGCACAAAATTGAGCAGATACCTTGCACTGTCTTTATGGGTAGAATATTGGTAAATGGAATCATTACTATTAGGCAATTTTACCTTTGCATACATAATCTTTGATGCATCAAAAGTGTCTATGGCAAAGCTTGGATAAAAGGCATTCTGTATATTACTGCCAATGTTTGCCAGAAAACGTTTCTCACTAGAATCCAAGCTTTGATTGATGGGCGAGTTCTTTGCATCGCTGTTATTATACAACCCTACTGTAAACGATAACTTTTTGTTCACCGTTACTTCATCGTTGGCATACAGCATTACGTTGAGGTAATTCTGGTCAGAGTATTCAAATTCTACCTGAATCCTCTTGTTCACCGTAATCAATCGCTTGGGGGTAAAGGTTATTTCGGCAGTATTATAATTGATGGTATAGTCTTGGTCATCGCCGCGTTGCAGCAGTTCGCCATCTATAAAAACATGTTCGGTATTGGCCAGCACCACAAAATACAATTCATTGTTAGCCCCCTGCAATCGGTATGGACCTTGGTTTCCCTCCTGCCCATTAAAGATGTTTCTTGTAAACTTTCCTTTGGCAATAGCTCCGCTCACCGTCAGTTTATTGCCTCCTTCCCTACCCATCCTTGTTTGTTGTTGATACGATACCCCTTGCAGCCTCTTGTAGAAATTGAGGAAATAGTTTTTGTTCTGTCGCAAATCAATATCGCCCAGGTTCAGTTCCCAGTTACGCTTCTTAAATTGCAGCAATATCTTATCAAACTCATTCAATTGTTTGGTGGTTCCATCGGGTTGTATGGGTATATTGTTATCGGTAATGGCGGCCGACATCATGATACTATCGCCAATTATCCCGCTCAATTGTAAGTTCAGTTGAGAGTTAAACACTGCATTCTGTGCATTGCCTACCGAAATACTGCGCCCCATGCTTCCGTTGTAGGTAATGCCACTGCCAAAATTGAACAGGCTAGTAGAGACAAACTCATTGGTAGAATTATAAATGACGGGTCTGTGCGCCAAGAAGTTATTGCTTACACTATCGTAATTAAACCTTCGTGCCGGCGTATAAAAGCTTAAAGGAAAGGTTCGATAGGTAATCTGTACGCTATCTGTGGGTGGTGACTGTTTCCATAATAAGATAGCCCTAAAATAATCTATCGAGTAAAAGTTGGTGTCTATGCCGTTGATACTAACAGAATTGGGCACCAAGCTATGTTTATCCAACACAATCAGCCCATTGGTTTCTATCTTTTTTGAATGAAAGTTAGACAACTGTCCCTTGGCCACCGAAGCCACCACCAACAACAGGTATAATATGACAATACTTTTTCTCAGTGTTATTTATTATACCTGCAATGTTAGCGATTAGTAGATATTAGATAATAACTATAGATTTTCCATAACTAATATCATCGCACTGTTATTGGCAATAACACACTTGCAGCGGCAGAGAGACGGTCAACAACCTTCAAAAGGTTGTTGACCGTTATTATTTAGTTTCATTGTAGCGTATGGAGATTTGAAATCTCCTTTATTCAGCGTTCGAACTGCGCTTCGCTAACCTCTTCTAACAGCAACACCATGACTAGCTGGGAGGGACACGTGCAGCAGCAGGGCCGCAATGGATTTACTAGATAGGCTTCGGTTTTTTATTCCAATTGCTTTCATTCTCCTATCAAGATTTCAATATGTATTTTAGTAACTACATTCATTCTTTTAGATATACGCTCCCTTCTGTTATTCCTATTGTCTTATCTCAATATTATCCATTTCCCAAGCTACTTTCCAGCATTGTTGAATGCCAATAAAGTTTCCTTCCACCCTTTCCACCTTTGTATTGATAACTTCATAACCATTGATGCAAATAATACAAGTGTTATCAATCTGTCTTATTGTAATTCTATTAGACTGCACTTTATTGATAAGATTTTTCATAACAGCTGACGCAATTGGAACCCATTTTGGCGATTGGTTCTCTGTAAATCTTCTCAATACAATTTCTCCCTCATCTGTAAAAGATAATTGGTAAGAATCTGTTTGTATTCGGCCCCATTGTAAATCTATCTCATTATTATTGTCTTTACGTTTCAAAAATGTGGCATCGTATGAAATCTGAAAGTTACTTTTAGTATCAAATCCCCTTATTGCCTTCACAAGCCAAAGACAGCCTTGATTTTCCGCATTTGTATAGTATTTCTCTACATACAGAACGCCATTAGCCACATTTACCAAGAACCGTTTATTGTCTGTAAGTGGTCATTTGTTGATATTGCTAGTAAAGTCATCCGAGAAGATAACCTTGCTGGTAGTGTCTATGCTGGTACATGGTTTCCAAATAGGAACATTGGTTGTGGTTTGTACTTTAGTGGTTCCGCCACAGCCTAATAATAGCAATAACACAACTGGTAAGCAGCATAGATTTTTAATTTTTATTAGCATCTGAATCTTTTTAGGAAATAAAAATAAGGCTACAATGCTAATATGTCCTTCTTAATTTTTAGACGGGTGTAAGTAAGTTTTTCGTTTTGTGAAAGTGAAGCTACCACTTTTAAATTTCCTTTGCACAATTTTCCCAGTTGATTTTCGGATAGACACTGCGCTAGAGGGGAAAAGAGCCTATTTTAAAACAAAAGTGGGAAAATGATAACGAAAAAGCCCATTTTAAGGTTTCTGCACCCAATCTTGCAATCTATTTCGCTATCGTTCGATGTATTTTAGCTATCGATCGGTCTATTTTTGCTATCGTGTGGCATATTTACCCAATCTTTTGGTCTATTTTACTTTCGTATGATGTATTTACCCAATCGAGTGACCTATTTTCGCTATCGCGCGATGTATTTAGGCAATCGCACGGTCTATTTACCCAACCGCACGATGTATTTACCTTATCGCACAGTCTCTTTATGCCATCGCGCGATATATTTATATCAACGCAACACCTCATCACCCAATCGTGCAATCTGTTTACATAACCGCAAGGCATAATTATCCAATCACAGAACCTCCGCCTTGGTTCGTCTCACGAACCTCTTTTGCCTTTATTTTAACATATCTTACTTTTGGCTTTTAAAGCATCTCATAGATGTTTTTGATAGGCGAAGAATAAACAAGATTTGCAGATATACAGGAGATTTAATCCAGTAAACAAAAAGTGCAGCAACTACCTACGTAATTGCTGCACTTTTTATTCCACTAACATTATTTAGGATCAGAACACAATGGAATTGTTTTTAATATACTTTTATAACGTGCCTTGCACCATTTACTACAATGGAAGGCGATACCATTTGCACAGGAAAATTAAATGAAGCTACATAAACATCTTTCATCCCTTTTGTCATTAAGGATATGGCTTTAAATGAAAAAGTAATTTTTCCTGGTGTGGGATCCATATCATTTTGTCCATTATCCTGAATTTGCATTAAGGTGGGTCCATAAAGCTGGTTTAAATATACGCCCACCCACCTGCCAGGTTCAGGAACAGTACAACTTACCCTAACACTATCAAACAATTTTATACTATCAGGTAATGAAGCATTAATATTTGTAATCATAGGCTTAGGATTGAATTTATAATATAATGCAACATTCCAGCTTGTTGCAAATTTATCATCCAAAGCTTCTAGTTTATATTGGGTACCCTCTTTTACCAGATAGTTTTCATGAATACCATACGTATTATCTTTTGTAATAACCATAAAGCCGGTATGATAATCAAAGCCTGCAAGTATGGTTACATTCTTTGATTTAGAAACATAATCTAAAAAATCATCTTTCTGGCTGCCATTAAGAATATTGTCTATTTTTTTTTGAGAACTGGGGCCATATAATTTACTGATAGATTTAGAATCCTTTTGTAAGTAAGCATTCGTCATTTCAGTAATTGTTTCCCATGGAGTAGTTGATTTTATAATTACCGGATTATTATTTACAGGCACCTTAAATCCACCAGCCTTAAATAAATACCCATTTAATGTATAAATCATAGAATCATTTGTGTAAGTAGCTACGGTACTGTCAGCCATTATGCCAGGCATAAATGTGGGGAACTTCAGCTTTACTTTTCCTTTAGTAAAAGCAGGTATTTTAACTTGGGCAATTATTAAATTAGTAGAATATAACAATATCAATACTAAAGCAACCATCGATTGAAAACAATTCTTTTTCATATAAAGCAGTTTATAAGTTAATAAATAGTAAGAAAGATAAGATTATGGATAGGATAAGGTAGGGCTTGTATAACCATCCCAAACTACATACTCTACCGTGTGGCTAATCATGCCCCATACTTCCGAAACAGTTCCTGTTACCTTTACCTTACCTATATTAAAATTGCCAGAGGCGGAAAGAGGTAAAGGGTAAACACATGCCTGACCACTAAAGCCTGCACTTATCTGTAGTTGCAAATCTGCAGAAACAAATCCAGCTAATAAGGTAGCACCTATCCCTCCCCCTGCTCTAACCGTGATATCTAATCCTGCACAAACTTTAGGAGTGCTGCAGGTTGTTTTAGTACTTACACTAATAGCTCCGTCTACACCGGCACTAGCTACTAAATCTAAAGATGCGCAGTATGGCACACCGAATATAGGAAAGTGACAGGTCATGCCCCAGCTCCAGTTAGCTTGTCCAGAATATTTACGAGAAATTTGATAACAAGGAGTAGATGCCGGACAACACATATTAGAACTTCCATACCCAAGACTACCTGTTGGTATCCAACTTCCAGTTGGGGTGCATGGAGAAACACCCCCATTTAAACCAGATACAAGGCAATTCACAAACCTATCTTTCCATCCGGTAAAATTGTAATTTATAGGGGTAAAACCAAAAGCTATATTAGAATTGGTAATATCGGTAGTAGCATCTATAGAAACCCCGTCGGCAGTGGCTGTAACAGTTTTGGTTTCTTTGCCTGTAGCTCCTCCGGGAGACAAGGTTGCAGGATTGAAAGTTACTTGCGGATGACATGGACCATCAAAGGATAGTATGGCAATATCCTTTACATTCTTAGTTGTATCAATACAGCAAGGCAAGGTAAAACCAATTAGTTTAGCTTTTTGCACATGTTTAGAGTCTGTGTAGGTTACCCCACCAATACTATAAGTAACGCTTATATCAAAGGAATTAGGGATATTTCCAACATTAACCTGCACATCATTTCCTGTTTGATTGCCAAAGGGCGTTGTCCAGCTAAATGTGCCTCCATAAGGAAATACATCGGCATGAAGGGTAACAATACTATCCGAACAAGAAATATCTCCTATGGTAGCTTTTATACTATATATGATAAAGCTAGCACTTTCGGTTCCGGTAGCATTTACTATGTGATGATACCCTGGTCCGGTATGAGCTGCACATCCGGGACAGGAATAGCTATTTCCTCCACAATCACTCGAGCCACAATACTCGCTGTAATAGATGTCATAACTAGCCGAAAGAGAAGCATTCGCTGAATTACCCGGCTCAGGACTTGCTCCAACATCAACACCTACTGTTCCATCCCAATTTTTCGTGCTGTTTGTACCAATACTTAAATCATTGGGGTTTACACTATAGGTAATTGGACCTTGGGTTGTTATTCCAACTGACCCATGAGCGTACTTGTCTGTCGTCTTACTATAACTACCTGTAAGTGGTGGGGATGATGTCCCGCTTTGTTTGCTAACATACATTTCTACTGTAGAAGTAGGTACACTTTGCGCCTTGAGTAAGGTAATATTAAAAAATATTACAAATACTAGACAGGAAACAATTGATTGGCATGCTTTTTTCATAATCAAAAGTTAAATCGTTAGAATAAATTTGTTAAAATAATCCAAAATCCGTAACGTAAATTCAAGAAACAAGGAATTTGCAAAAATATGTTAATTATTCTGATGATTTTTAGTTGCGATTGTGAACAATATTGATTAAAAAAAGCTGATTAGGCTTTTAAATAATAATTCTAATTAAATTTACACTTTAAATTATCTAACGATGAAATGCTACAAACTACTTATTTTAAGTACATTAACTATTTTCAGTACTTTTTCATTATTCTCTCAGTCCATAATCTCTGTAGTACCAACGTCTGCAACGGTTGGTCAAACAATTGATATTGTTGTTAGAGGAAATGGAACTCATTTTCAGCAAGGAATATCTTTTGTAGATTTAGGGGCTGATATAATAG
This sequence comes from Chitinophagaceae bacterium, assembly GCA_025362915.1. GTDB lineage: Bacteria > Bacteroidota > Bacteroidia > Chitinophagales > Chitinophagaceae > Parasediminibacterium. Next base: position 11,417 of record JANYEU010000353.1, read on the forward strand.
CTTCCCCTTCAAAAGTTCAAGTGCAGAATGCCAATTTATTAACCGCTTCAATTGTGATTTCCCCAAATGCAGTTGAAGGATTGCGAAACGTAAAAGTTATAACAAAGAACGAACTGGCAATTATTCAAAACGGATTCGAAATATACTCAACCAGTGGTGTATTTCGAACAGCATTAGAAGTATTGCCAGTGCAATCCTTATCATTAGGCGATATAGACCCAAGCAATTTTTCAAACTCCCCATTCTATTTTTGGGTTAGTATATACAATACTAATATACAGAGAAGTGTTAAGGTTGAACTGTCATTAATTAGCGAAAAGATGGGGCAGCTTGGAATAGCTTATATTCCATCACTAAATATTGCACCTAGCCAAGTTTTACGTCTTGATAGGAACTCATTTACAAAGTATAAAAACAGTGCAAATGCAACTGCCTTTTACAAACAGGTACTGGCAACAGGCTCTTATCCTGCAGACAACTACACTTACTCAGTAACTGTTACGGATTTAAATACAAAGGAAGTAGTTTTAGATAGTAATATTACAAACATTACAAACACTAAGAATAACCCCGAACTAATTCTTCCTGGGGCAGCCTTTACAGAAACAGAACAAACTATTTATCAATCTCAGCCATTATTTCAATGGTTCGGGCAAAGCAATCAATACAATTTTAGGCTATATATGGTTCAATCAGGACAAACTGCTGAAGAAGCAGTAAGAAATATCCCTGTATATAAGGCAGATAAAATATTAGCAAACTCATTTCTTTATCCAAATTTTGCCGAGAAATTAATAGACGGTAAAGAATATGCCTGGCAGATAACTTCCGGTGTTTCTACTATAAAGGGTAATCAGATATTGGCAAGTGAAGTATTTAGGTTTGTATATAAAAATACCTCCAATTTGGCTGTTAGTACTAATACCGCATCTATTAAGGTTTTTCCACAGCAGGTTAATTTGTCTCCAAGTCAACAATTTCATTTTAGTGCCCAAGTTTTGGATGTTAATAGCTTGCCAATTGCCAATTTGCCAATTTCATGGTCTGTAAGCCCTAGTGGAATGGCTATAGTTGATGCAAACGGAAACGTTACTTTATTGAATAAGTCAGGCACTTTTGCTTTAATTGCTAAAATGGGCAATTTAACTGACTATGCAACGGTTAATATCAATGCTTTGACCAATTCAACCGAATGGGGTAAAGGCGGAATTTTAAATCTGCTTTTTGGAATACCCAAAAAATAGGACAGTATATTTACTTAAGGTTTTAAGTTGTTGGCTCTTTAAAGAGATAATATAATTGGTTAATTATTATTTGACGCTAACTTGCTGTATATGAATAAGAAAATTTTAATACTGCCATTATTTTTTTTATTCAATTTCATATTTGCCCAGTCTCCAATCTGGAAAGTTATCGCTCCACAAAGGGATTCAATCGTTTCAAATGAAAGTTTATTTATTTCTTTTTCGGTTACCAACTATCCAGTAGATAATGGCGTAATAGTGCTATTAGATAATAAGCCTGTTGTAGGTAATCTTAAAACTCAGGGAAACATAGTCAATTTATTAAGCTTTAGTACCCTTCCTGATGGCCTGCATCAGGTGTATATCAAGGCATTTATCAAGGCTTTAAATAGAAATGAAGAATATCATTGGAATTTTTATATAAAAGCTAAAAAAGGCAGTTCCATACAAAATAATACGCCCCCTACAGATAAGTCTAAGGAGTGGGCTATTGAAGGTAATTTTTCTGCAGACAATAGAAATGAGTTTTTAAATGGACAATTTGTTGATTCATTTAGGCAAGAACCAGTATTTACTAGGTCAGTATCGCTAGATATGGATGTAAGACATAATAAACTTGAAATCCCTATCAAATTCTACGCTACATCAGATAACATTTCTTCAGGCTATTTACCTAGAAATTTTTTTCAAATTGGATTGCATTATAAAAAAGTGGCAGTAGATTTTGGCGATTTAAACCCAAGTCTGGATCAATTGATAGTTTCAGGTATTAGGGTTAATGGCTTACACTTAAAATTATCTTTAGGTAAATCCTCCTTTCAGGTATACGGTGGCTATATTGTAAAAAATGCCATAGAAGGCTCGGTAAATGCCTATACACCAGGGTCTGGATACATACCACCTACATTATTTTTTGATGCTAACGATTCAAGCTTTAAATATATTACCCCTGGCGTGTATAAAAGATGGATGTACGCAGGAAGGTTTGAATTTAAGCAAAATAAGAAAAACACATTCGGTTTTGGCATTACAGGATCAAAAGTTACCGATGTTGTCAAATCAATTAAATACGGATTGCAACCTAAAGACAACTTGGTGGCTGGTGTAGACATGTATTTGAAATTGTTTCGCAAAACTGTTCAAATTTCCGGAGAAATTGCTTGTTCCGCACTTACAAATGATATTTCTTATGGCATATTAAACACGGCTAAATTGAACTCGGTATTTAATATAGGAATAGCATTTAACCCAGCAAGTTTTTATCCATACATTACCATTAACTCTTCTACAGTTCCAGGTAATTTGCATAATGTTACCGAAGCGCTGGCATACACAACTAGACTTACACATACCAAACGCAGCCATAGTTTTACATTTGAGTATCGTAAATATGGAGGTGCTTTTTATTCTTTAGGCAACCCTTATCTACGAAATAATTATAAAGGCCTTTCAGTTAATGAAAGATTCGGGCTGCTGAAAAGAAAAATTATCATTTCATTAAGCTATCAGTCATTTACCAACAACTTAAATAGCACTTTGCCAATGCTGGTAAATACAAATACATTCAATGGAAATTTTACGCTAAATATCAACCCTAAATTGCCTACCATTTATTTTAGCTACATGCAACAGCAAAGAAATGGCGAGAGTAATTTAAAATCGGCCATACCCAGCGTTAATGATTTTATATACTACTATAATACCAGTATAAATTACAAATTCCATTTTTTAAACCACGATCATAATATAAGAACAAACTTTAGCATAAATGAGAGAAAAGACCAACTAAACCCTCAAACAAGAAACATCATGTCCAATTATTTGCTTGGTTATAATGCCGATTTCAAACGTTTCGCCATTAATACAGATGGAGGGCAAACTGTTATTAAAGACTTTGAGGATAATAAGATAGCTAACATTTTTACTTATTCTGGCAATTTTGAGTACAAAATTATCCCTAAAACCTTAACTACCTCATTCGGTGTAAGCAATAATAGAAATTTGCGTACGTACCTTTCCACATCTTCCTCACGCATGGCTTATATCTATAGAATTATTTATCGTTGTGCAAACGGTATGGAGTTCAACCTTGAAGGTGGTTATACTCCCTATAAAGATTATAATGAAAGCGTGAATAATTATGATGAGAAATATGTTTATCTGAGGTACACTTACAACTTTGATTTTCATTTGCATTAACCCCAGATTTTGCTGATTAATATAAAGAATCAGCGGTTATTTCCTATTGGCCATTCGAGGAGGTGCTACGCTTAACATCCAAGAACAACCTAGATGATGTCACCTAGCTGATTTAAAACTAAATTCATCAATCAATTTCACTTCACCACACGGCTTTCACCCATTTTACAGCAAGAAGCATTAATGCAACATTAAAAGTCAATAATGCTTGCCGAAGAATCAATAATGCTTGCCAAAGAATCAATAATAGACAGGTAAAAGTCAATAATGCGAGATGAAAAGTCAATAATGCTTGCCGAAGAATCAATAATAAACAAGCGAAAGTCAATAATAGAACATGTATATCGAATAATAGACGAAGAACGTCGATTTTAGAATAAAGCGATAGTAATTAAAGAGTTTTAAAAATAAAAAATGGGGGAATGAATCTCTTAAATAAAAGAGAATTTATCCAGATAATAAAAAGCCTGACAGGGATTGGAGGCCAGTCAGGTTTAAAAAAAGTGCAGCAACTACTTTACGTAATTGCTGCACTTTTTATTTTATATTGAAGAGACTATTTAGTCAATAATCCATCAATGGTAATGGTAGTGTATAAGAAGGCACCGATGGTTGGGCCACCTGCATACTGAATGTATTTGGTGTTTAATAAATCGGTGGCACCGAACTTAATGGTAGATTTTAAAGAAGGTAGTTTAAAGCTAACCTGTCCGTCAATGGTACTGATGGCATCTACACCGCCGTTAACAAGTGGGCTTTCCCAAAGGAATGAATCTTGCCATTTCCATACAAGGTTGAAACCTACATTCTTCACAATCTCCCTGTTGCCAAAAGATAGGTTGGTATTCCATTTTGGTGTGTTGAAACCGGTAACAAACAAATCGCCGGCACCTATGGCGGCAATGCTATTGTAGTTTATGTTGCTGCTAACCAGAAACTTCTTGTAGAAATTATAAGTCAACCCCAACGATGCACCATAGTTATTGTAGTCATTTTTTGCATTGGTATAAACACGGTATCTATCCTGACCATTGCTGGCAGCATTACCTGCACTCGCCTTGGTAGAATCCCTGTTTGCATCAAGCATTGCCAATACCGCAGCATCACTTCCTACGGTTTGTCCTTTTGGAACATATACCTGCACCTGACCTAAAAATCCATTGTATACATTGGTATAAGCATCAAAGTCTATAACCAATCTATTATCAAACAATACACTCTTGTAACCTATTTCAAAAGAAGTTATCTTTTCTGGACGCGCATCCGGAAGGTTGGCTGCCACCAATAAATTCCTGTTGGCAAGTGCCGCAGAGTCGGTGCTGCCACCAGCTTTTGCTGCGTTATTAAAATTAACAACCGCTGATTGGTAGTAGCTGTTATTCAAATAACCCAAACCATTATTGATATAAGGTAAGCTACCCACACGTTTTACCCTGCCGTTATTTACATAAGATAACGCCTCAAACAAGGATGGATAACGATAACCCTGCTGGAAAGTGAAACGGATATTGTGCGTTTTGTTGATGGTATAAACCGCAGCAATCCTTGGAGTGAATTTTGGTTTGAATTCAGGATTATAATCGTAACGCAATGAACCAAATACTTTTAAATGATCGTCAAATAAGGTCTTGGTAACCTGTGCAAAGGCGCCATATTTCTTATAGTAAACATTCTTTCCAAAAGTACCATCAGGCAATTGTGTATTTCTATCAGCGATAGGACGGGAGAAGTCAACAAAGTTATTGCCATCAGGAATTACTTCATAAACCCTTGCATCAGCACCCACCAACAGGTCTGCCACTTTTACTTTCTTGCTCAAATCCCATTGACCTTCTATATGGTATAAACGACTTTTTTGTATTAAGGCCGCACCACCAGTTGCCGGTGCATTAGGAATGGCGCTAGACTTTATATCCCAATTGTTGATGTGCCTGATAACATTTACCACTGAATCAAATCGGGGAGTACCTGGTTCAAGACGTCCTTTATCTGCCGCCAATCTTGCTGCCCTGTTGGCATCAGCAAAGTTTGCAGAAGTCAGTACACCACCATTGTAACTTTTTAAGGCATTTTGATATTTGTTTGTCCACGCCGAAGTACTATTAGAGAATAGATCAAGGTTATCTGCCAATGGTTTTACATTGTAGGAATCACCCGTGTTTTCTATAGATACATAACTGCGCACCACGAAGTCTTCACCTTTAAGTTCAAGTTTGTGGTTCTGTACCAATACATTATTCAACTGTACCTTGTTGCCTCTTTGAAACACACCATCCATTTGCCCCACACGATAATCGTAAGAAAGCTGAAGGTGTTCGGATAAACGGTAATATAATCCTGCATCAAACTTGATGTTTTTTACATCTGGCAGTACCAAATCCTTTTCCCAATAACCAGTTCTCGCCACAGTAAGTGTCCTGTTTTTTATACCATCTACTGTCAATCCTTTTAAAGTAATCGTGTTACTCCCAGCCAATGCATCATCGCCATATTTATTCCATCCATCAAAAGCTACATTATTGGCATCACCATTTAAAGAAGAAAATGCTGGATTGGCAGATTTTAAGGTATTAGGATTTTGATCTTTTCTTGTATCAGACAACCAATCGGTTCCTTTCAGATAGCTAAAGTTTACTTTGTAAGCAAACTTATTATTGATAGCCTGTGCAAAGCGAACGGCTGTTTCTGAAAGTATTGAACCATCCCTGCCTGTACCGCCCAGGTGATTCAATCCAACTTTTTGATACAAACTAAGTCCTTGACTGGTAAAAGGACTTTTGGTAATCAAATTTGCCATACCGTTGATGGCGTTCATGCCATACAAGGCAGAAGCCGCACCAGGCGTAATTTCTACACTGGCTATGTCAAGTTCTGTTGGCCCGATGGCGTTACCCAGTGGCACACCCAAAGTAGCGGCCTGCATATCTACCCCATCCACCAATTGCATAAAGCGGAAGTTGTTTGGTATGTTGAAACCACGTGTATTGGGCACTTTAAAAGTAAGGCTTGAGGTAATCATCTGTACACCTTTTACGTTTTCAAGCGCATCATAAAAGCTTGGTGCCGGGCTTTCTTTAATAGCCCTGATGTCTAGCTTTTGTATTGCCACTGGCGACCGTTGGATACTTTCTGCCACACGGGATGCCGTTACCACCACTTCTTTTCCTAGGAAGGATTGTGTGGATAAGGAAATATCCAACTTGGCGTCAGTACCCCTAACCACAAACTCTTGCTGTTGATAACCTACAGAAGAAAATATGAGCGTAAAAGGAAACTTAGACTTTGTTTTTAATACAAACTTCCCTTTGCTGCTTGTTACTGTGCCGGTAACCGTTCCTTTAATCTGGATGCTAACATCCGATAAGGGCACTTTTTTATCTTGGTCTATTACCTGACCAGAAATCTCTATCAAACTGTTTTCTTGTGCTTGTATTGCAACATAACTTCCTATGAATAGGAGGAATGTTGCAATTGTTTTTAATGATGCGGTGCGTAGTAATCTGCTCATAACGGTGGTTGTTTTATGTAAATAAAATAGTTGAGTTAATTTAAGTAATCTATCTTTTTTGTAGGGTAAAAGTGCAAAGCTTTACCTGCGACTAATTGAAAAATGTATTTGCCCTAAAGGCAACAGGGAATAAGAGAAGTGTTTTGGAAGGTAATGTCTACTAAATTAATTTTGGAAATAGAATCCAAGTGTAGTTGGGTGGCATTTATTGCCAAAGTACGGTACATATCAAGTGTATTTCTCTCCATCAGCGGCAAATATACACAAACCTAGTATAATAATGGACTAATAAAGAAAAATATTTTTAAATGGACAAGAAATACACGCTATTATATTGGGATAATGGTTAATAAAAAAGGCAAACTGATAGGTAATCAGTCTGCCTTTAGCTATTTTTTTGTGAGATTATAATCTGAACCCCCGCAAGAATTCTTCTACTCCCATTCGTTTCTTTCCTTCCAATTGTAGGTTGGTAACAAAGATGAATCCATTGGCGCAGCTAAATTTTAGGTAAGTCTTATGGTCTGTAAATATTTGTCCGGTAATATTATTATGAGTAATAATTTCTTTTGCGCCAGCAAATACCTTTAGTTTCTTTTCATTGATAAAAGTAAAAGCGGCAGGGTAGGGGGAAAGCCCTCTTATCAGGTTATATATTTCTTCTGCCGATTGATTCCAATCAATATGGCAGGTTTCCGTAAATATTTTAGGGGCATGTTTCAAGTCGGTTACCGTTAATCGGTTACTGTTTTCCGCCATCGGTTGATGGTTAACGGTTGACGGCAAACGGTTATTCTGCTCCATTGGTAGTACACTTCCATCCAAAAGACCTCTCATTGTTTCTACCAAGGTACTGGCACCAATCAGCATCATTCTGTCGTGTAGTTCTCCAGCGTTTTCATCTTCTCCAATGGGAATTATTGTTTGCAATAAGATGTCACCGGTATCAATGGCGTGTTGCAATTTAAAAGTAGTAACCCCCGTTTCTTTCTCTCCATTAATAACCGCCCAATTAATTGGGGCAGCGCCACGATATTGTGGCAATAGCGAACCATGCACATTGATGGTACCCATTGGCGGCATGTTCCAAACCACTTCTGGTAGCATTCTAAAAGCAACCACTACTTGTACATCCGCTTTAAGGGTTTTTAGTTCTTCCAAAAATGATGGGTTCTTTAGTTTTTCTGGTTGAAGTATGTGCAATCCCTTTTCTACTGCATACTTCTTTACGGCGCTTTCTGTTAGCTTCATGCCTCTTCCTGCAGGTTTGTCTGGAGCGGTTATTATCCCTACTATATTACATCCTGCTTGTACCAATGCATCTAACGATGCCACTGCAAATTCTGGTGTGCCTAAGAAAATGATACGTAAATCGGCTAATATCATCCGGCAAAACTAAAATAAATACTAGCTCTGTTATATAATAATATGGTATGTGTGGGTTTTGGTTTGATTTAAAGGATTAATTACTTTATATTAGGCAAAATAGAATTGTGCAAAATAAAATTGCCACCAAGATTCTAAGGCTCAAAGGATTCCCTGCTTTGCCTTATGATAAATGCTTGCTTTGCCTTGAACACATACTTGCTTTGCCTTGGGTAGTGGGGGAAAGGGGCATACTAGCAGCGGTTAACAATAAGACAATACTAGATTCCATATCCATCGTATATATTCGCTGGTTTATAAATTATAATGGGATGAAATATTGTATTTACTATTTAGCTATACTTCTTACTTCTATTAGTAGCATTGAAGCGCAAAGCAACTTTACAGATACTGTTTCGGTGGTTACCTACAATATTAATAACTATGGCACCGCCTCCACAAAAAGCTGCCCGTTGGAAGGTTCTCCCCTAAAGAATAATTACCTGAGAACGATCCTTAACTACTTGAATGCACCTGACATTGTTGCTTTTGAGAAGATGAGTGGCACACCCAAAACATTGGCATCAGACTCCATGAAAAAGAGCATCATGGATAGTGTTTGCCCGAACTGTTATGCTTGCGTGGATTATACCAAAGTATCGGGATATAAAAAGGTGAACACCTTGTTTTATAAGACAGCGAAGTTTGGATACCTTGGCACTACCGGCATATACACGGCAGATAATAGCATCAGCGATATAAACCTGCATAAACTATATTATAAAAATGCTGACTTAGCTACTACCCACGATACCATTTACCTGAATGTGATAGTGGTGCATGATGCAAGTGGTGCATCGTCGGCATCGCAAAGGGCTACTGAAATAGGTGGTGCGATGAACTGGATGGCTGCCAATGTAAAACTACCGGGCAACTATATATTTATGGGTGACTTTAATACACAAAGTTCTAGCGAAGCCTGCTTTCAAAGTGTGATAAACCCAACAGATACAACGGTGCGTTTTTATGATCCGCCTAACCAACTGGGTAACTGGGCGGGTTCGTCTGCTTCCTTTGCCAACTATCTTACACAAAGCACAAGGACAACAGATCCGGGTGACTGCGCATCGACCAATTCATTGCTTGCCCGGTTTGACCATATATTGTGTACCAACCCCATCATGAATGGCATTAACGACATACAATACATACCTGGAACATTTAAAGTGATTGGTCAGGATGGATTGCACACAGGTAAGGCTTTGATAGATGCACCTAACAATATGTCTGTACCATCTGATGTGCTGAATGCATTATATATGATGAGCGAACACCTACCTGTGCAACTGAAACTTGCCATAAGCAAGCAGACATCGTTACCCATAGGACTTGTTTTTGTAGATGCCTCTTTGGTAAACAATACCCCTTATCTGCAATGGCGTAACAATAATAACCTACTTGCCAGCAGCTATAATGTGGAAAGAAGCACGGATGGCCGTGTATATAGCACTATAAAAACCATTGGGGCAGGTACACGTAATATTAATGATTATAGCTTTACGGATAACAGTGTAGGAACTAGTGGCGTTGTTTATTATAGGATAAAAGAAATACTGAAAGATGGTTCCATCAGCTATGGTAAAACAATTAGCCTATACATAAAGGATAATACAATGCAAGTGGGCATTAATCCGAACCCAGTACGGGATAATTTATCTGTGACAATAGACAACGTGGATGCCACTACCGCTACTGTGAGTATCATTAATTCTTGTGGGCAGGTATGTATCAACCAGAAAATAGCAATACATGCAGGTAGTAATTCTTTGCCAGTAAATACCATTGCGAAGCTTCTCAAAGGGGTTTACGTACTGAGAATTCAAACGGGTAGGGAGCTGGTAAGCAAGGTATTTATAAAGGAATAAAGGCTAGATAAAGAAAGCCATTTAACACATAGGCACAGTAGGAACCTAGGAAAGATAAGAAAAGGAAAGAAACGTTTCACTTTAAGAGAACATGGTAGGAATGTAATAGATATAGATCAGGAACTTTTTTTATGTTTTCCATGTAAATAATACAAGATACTATGTGCCTACTATATAACTTTTTCCAAAAATATTGGTCAATGCTATGAAATAGCATTTCCTATGTGTTCTTTTTTTTCTTCTTGAATCAACCACCCTATGTTCACTATGTGCCTATGCTCCTATGTGTTTAGCCTTCTTACTTCTCCATAAATTATATCAGTTGGAAACATTAGCCCCTAATCTTTAACTATGTGGTGAAAAATCCTACACCCAATTGATACTTTATAACTGGTTATTGACTAACATTGCTAATGCGATTAACGAAGCTGGAAATCTTTAAAAATAAACACTTCCTTGCCCTTGCCGGAAACGGGATAATATCGGTGGTAAGTGTGGTGAACATGTCGCTCATTTATCGTTCCCTTGATAAGACACATGTGGGAATGTGGTTCTTCTTCCTTACGGTATATGGATTGTCTGATGCTATCAGGAATGGCTTTTTATCTACGGCAACAGTCAAGTTTTATACTGGCACTGAAGAAGCAAGAGCTAAAGAAGTACTAGGTTCGGTTTGGTTTCTTGCCATTGCCATTACACTTGCATTTGCCTCATTAAGCTTGGTGGCACTACCCTTTGCAGGAATGATACACAGTGAGGGAACCATGGTAATTATCAAGTGGTTTGGCATTACCTGCCTCAGTTCCTTACCCTACACCGTCACTTTCTGGATACTGGTAGCCGACGAACGGTATATACCCATTCTTTGGTTACGGCTAATTAACAATGGCGTAACGATAATAGCGATTGTTGCCTTTGTGTTACTGGATGAAATGTCGCTGGAAAAGTTGTTGCTGATAAACTTCCTGACCAACTGCCTCACCAGCCTTGCCTGCTTTGTGGCACACTTTACACGGATAAACAACATCCTAAGCAGAACAACCCATTGCATTAAGGAACTGGCCAACTTTGGGAAATATAGCCTTGCCACAAACCTAAGCTCCAACCTACTGAGCAGTGCCGATACCTTTATATTGAACATCTTTTTAGGCCCCGCAGCAGTCGCTGTTTATACCTTACCACAACGTTTGATGGAGTTTGTGGAGATACCTCTGCGCAGTTTTATAGGTACAGGCATGTCGGGCATGGCAGCGGCATTCAATAAAAATGATATGGGGCGGGTGGCTTACATATTCAAGAAATATTCTGGCATGCTTACCTGGCTATTTATACCGATGGCCATACTGGCATTTTTCTTTGCCGACTTTGCCATTGGCTTATTGGGAGGCGGAAAGTATGTGCATACAGAAGCACCCGTGGTGTATAGGTTGTTTATGATTATGGCTATCCTGTATCCGATAGATAGGTTTAATGGTGTGACGCTGGACATCATCCACTTGCCTAAAATAAATTTTTATAAGGTATTGGTAATGCTGGTATCATGTGTTACCACCGATTTAATTGGTGTTTATTTTACCAAGAGCATCTATGGGGTTGCCTTCGCTTCGCCGTTTACCTTGCTTGCGGGGATATTGGTTGGCTCTGCGGCACTCCGCAAGCATATAGATTATTCATTTAGGGGTGTGTTCATTTATGGTTATACGGAGTGTGTGGCATTGATAAAAGACAAGGTTATAAGACCAATATTTAACAGAGGTTGATTACTTAAACCACTAGGAACACAAGGATTTTCACAAGGAGGCACTAGGTAAAATTAACACATAGTGAGATAGGGAAGATAGTTTTGTTAGGTAAACCAGTTTAAAAAAGAAAAGAGCCACAAGAAATATGTTATTCCTTATGGCTTTTTCTTTGAAGTCCTTTCTCGTAAAAAGTCCTTATTAACCCCTACCCGTTTCCTTAATCAATGCAGAGAAGTCTTTATTGAATGGTTCTAATTCTAACAAATCTTCCAATGAGATATGCATCCTGTAACGCCAATAATTCTCGGGGTTTGCTGGTACATTGATGCGTTCATCATTAGGATTTTGTCTCCTGATACTTGCATCTATACCCAAAATATCCTGTAATTGAAATATGCTCCACATGGCAGGGGAATAAAGATGCTGCGCCACAATTGCCTTGTTAACCCATGCATCGCAGTAATAAGGTGCATTACCCCACTGACCTAATTCGTGGTTGAAGAACTTTTGGATGCGGGCTTTATCTTCTTCCCACCAACCCCTGATGGTACTCATATCATGGGTAGATGGTGTAACCACACTCAAATAAGGTGCATCGTTTGGATGGAAGAAAGTTTTGCTATTATCCTTCGGCATACGTTGTATTTCCAGACTCAATATGCCCAATTGCCTCATTACTTCAGGCACACAATCTGGCACCAAGCCAAGATCTTCGCCACAAACTAGCATATTGGTAACGCGTTTTAAGGCAGGTAGCTTTTGCATGGCTTCCTTCCTCCAGAAATCATCTTGCCTCCGGAAGAAATAGTTTACATATAACTCGTCCAACTGCCTACGGGTATGCTCATCCAAGAATTTATAGGACGATGTACCACTAATGCCAAATCTAAAATGAAATTGCTCGCCATTGCTACCTTCCACTTCAAAGAGGATAACATTACTTATCAAATCGAAAAGACCATATTTAATTTTATTGGTAAAGTTGTCAGCGTTCCAAGTAGAAAGGAGTTTCTCAACTTTACGTTGTGTATTTACCTCCTCTTTTAGTGTATAGCCTCCGTTATTGTTGTCTAGCAAGAAAGTTTTCTTTACATACTCATTATCATAACCAAACTTCTCCCACAACACAGTATCATTAATAAAAGGTTGGGTAAACCTGCGGTAATCATACCAAATACCCCTTTCTCTTAATTCGTTAATATGTAAACTTAATGCCGGAACAAAATACCCCATGATACCTTCAACGGCATGTAGAGGGATACTCCATATACGGAAGAAGCCAAGAATATGGTCTATCCTAAAGGCATCAAAATAGTAAGTCATCTGTTCAAAACGTTGCTTCCACCAAGCAAATCCGTCCTGCATCATCTGCTTCCATTTGTAAGTAGGAAAGCCCCAGTTTTGTCCCTTCACGGCAAAGTCATCTGGCGGCGCCCCTGCCTGTAACTCCATGTGATACAATTGTGGATGCTGCCACGCATCGGCACCATTGCGGGAAATACCAATGGCAATATCACCTTTTACTACAATACCATTTTGGTGCGCATAATCTGTGGCAGCCTTCAATTGAAGATGTAAGTTATATTGTACAAAATAGTGCAGCGCAATTTCTTGATAGGTATCACTTTTTTCATCAATTAAACCAGCAATCTCTTGTTCATTATATAATTGATGCGTTGGCCAATTTGCAAATTCGGCAGTGCCATAAGCATCACGCAAATAACAAAAACAAGCATACGGAACCAACCAATGTTTGTTTAACTCAAAGTATGCCTTATAGTCCTTTGACTTGAATTTTTCTTGTTTCTGGTTGGCAAATAACTGCTTGATGATAGTCCATTTTGCAAGCATCACCGCATCATAATCCATTGCATCCAACGCATTTAGACGAAGCTTTTCCTGTTCATATTCTGCAACAAATTTCTTACTTGCTTCCGAAGTAGCCGTCTTGCCCACATTCAGGTAAAGCGGATGCAAGGCAAAGGCAGAAATAGAGGAATAAGGATAAGAATCCAGCCAGGTATGACTGGCAATTGTGTCATTTATGGGTAATATCTGCACTAGTTTTAGACC
>JANYEU010000365.1 GCA_025362915.1 Chitinophagaceae bacterium
TTTAATAAAAAAGCGGATGTTTCATTAATGAAACATCCGCTTTTTTATTAAACCATATTTTAAATCCGCATTTACTTTTAAAACCTTTTCTTAAAGTTACGGCTTGGCGCCCCACCGCTGTTACTGCTGCTACCACCACGGCTACTAGATGAAGAACCGCCTCTGTTATTAGAAGAACTGCCACCCTTACCACCATTTCCATCGCGGGGATTTGAGCTTGAACTTCTTCCTTCGGAACGTCCACCACTGCTGCTCCGTCCACTACTACTTCCGGTGTTTTTCGAATCGCTGCTACGTCCTCCTCCACTCCCAAAGTTCTTACGTGCTACGCCACTACCAGAGGTAGTCATTCCAATACTTATGTTAGGACTAGAACTACGGTTATAGTCGTCCCTTTCCACAGATATTTGTCTATTATGTCTTATGTTCGGCGTACTGCTAAATTCTAATTTACCATTTGTAAGTTGGTTCAATTCCTTACGGATAGCATCATCATGTACCAATTCTTGATGCCAGTTACTATACGTAAGTTTCATGTAATAAGCAATGGAATTGGCAAATTCAATCTTTCTTTCCTCATCTGGCTCATTCAAAGCCTTATCCATAATCATTTCCAAATTCTTTCCTAGATGCGAATACTTAGGATAACGCCTTGGGTATTTCATCGGATCAGTCTTTTGCTTATACGTTTCTTTTTGAGGAATGGGATAAGGGCTATCCACATCCAACTTAAAATCGCTCATCGCAAACAAATGATCCCAAAGCATGTGCCTAAAATCTTCTACATTTTTCAGGTGCGGGTTCAAAACACCCATCAGTTCTATTACAGACTTGGTTTGCTGATTTCTCTTGTCACGGTCTTCAAGGGTCATCAGATAGTCCACCATTTTTTGTATGTGTCTGCCGTATTCCTTAAGGCCAAAATATTTTCTGCTTGTATTGTATTGTAGTAATTCCATAAAAAAAGTATTTACAAATGTAAGCGTTGTGGTTTATGAAAGATAAATATTTATCACCACCAAAAGTTATCTGGTGTAAACAATATGTTATAATCATATTTTAACCAAAAAACAGGCCTTAGGTTTTACTTCCCAAGGCCTGCTATTATATGTCTGTAGTATTATTCACTGTTAATAATGATGGTGGTGCAACTTAGACCCAAATGTTTCAAAGTCTATTCCCTCTTCCGTTGCTGTAACCTTGTTTTCCAATGAAGTAAAAATCTTATCAGCCAGGATAATACCATACTTTTCGTCAATAAACTTCTTATCTTTCATCATCCTTTCAGCATACTCATCTATAAACTTGGTATCTCCAAACATTTCTACCTGTCCGCCCAAATATTCATATAATTGTGCTTTTGCAGCATTCTTTAAATCATCTTGAGAAACAGTTATGTTTTCTTCCTTTTGTATCTGTCTGGATATTATAGACCATTTCATTTGGCTTTCAAATGCAGGCAAAATCTTTTCAGCCTCTTCTTTACTCCTACGTTTTTCATCGCCAACCTCAAGCAATCTCAGCATGAATTCCCTTGGCATTTCCACCTTGATTTCATCCAATAAGAAATGATATATCTGATCGTGCATTTGCTTGCGCGATTGTTCTGCAAAATAACCCGCTATCTCTTCCTTTATGGTTGCCCTAAATTCAGCTTCGGTAGTTATTTCCTTTGCAGGATACATCTTTTTATAAAATTCCTCATTCAACTCTGCCTTTACCTGAAGACCAATATTGGTAATGGTTATCTTAAAATTCTTATCCGCATTGGCAGTATCTTCCTTATCCAAACCTAACTCATCCAATACCGACCCCCTTTCATCATCGCTAACGCCTGTTGCCAATGTAGTGGTTACCGTATCATCTTTCTTCAAGCCATATAACGACTTTCTAAATTCTGGTGCAAAATGCTTCACATTAATGCTGGTTGCCTTGTCTATTCCTCCTTCTATTGCATTCCCTTCGGCATCCACTTCAACAAACACAACATTTAGCAAATCCTCTTCCGATGAAACCGTTTCTGGTTCAGTCATTGTACCGCCTTGCAACTGCATCTTTTCCAGTTGTTCGTCAATCATCTTGTCCGCAACCTCAATTACGTAACGCTTTACCTGAATGCTTTTAGGGTCAATATTAATTTCTGGTCTGATACCAATTTCAAATTCAAATTTATATTCCTTCAAGTTATTAACATCAATGTTTGTTAACGTACTTGACAATGGCAAGGGCTGAGAAAAGGTATCAATCTTTTCAATGGCCAGGTAGGAAGTCATCTGTACTTCGGTTATCTTTAGTACCTCATCCATTATAATCTTCTCGCCATACATCTTATTCACCACTGCCGAAGGCACATGTCCTTTACGGAAGCCAGGAATATTTGCTGATGCTGCCGCTTTTGCCAAGTTTTTTTTATAAGCAGGGGCATACTCATCCGGTGTAACAGTAACAGTAATCTTGTCGTGTAAAATTCCAATGTTTTCTCTGGTAACCTTCGCCATAATGTTTCAATTAAACTCTAAAGAGTAGTTATTTTTTAAATTAAAAAAGCCCCTCAGAAATGCTGGGGGGCTTTTGGAAGTGGTGCGGATGATAGGGGTCGAACCTACATGCCTCACGGCGCTAGATCCTAAGTCTAGTGCGTCTGCCAATTTCGCCACATCCGCATTAAGGGCTGCAAATGTATGGGTTTGATTTGAATTACACAATCATTTTTTAAAATTAGTTGAAAGTCGTAAGTCAAGAGTTGAAAGCATACCCATTATTTCTAATTGATTTACACATTTAATAGCACTTTGACTATCTTATAATTTTGTTTCTATCTGTAGGTGTTTTATTATCGGTCAACCTCATTAGGCTCGGATAAGCCGTAAAGAACATCAGGACAAAAGTCAATTCCGTTGCTTCACACCAACGTACCACAACTATCCAACGTAACCTCACTGAATATCTGAGGCTGCATCAATTCTTTTATTTGTGGTGTGCTTTGGTATTGAGTTATCAACTTGCCAACTGGAATGCGCCTTACAACATCCTCGTTGTGAAATAAACAATCCACCGTAAAACTTTGTGCGTCTACCTTTTTAATACTTTCAATATATCGTAACATAAGATAGAATCTATTTTGCATTAACAAAAGCAAACTCGGGGGAGATATCGTAGTTCATCAGTATAGTTTCCCCATTATATTCGGTTTTTATGATATTATCCCAAACTAGTTCCCCCATTTCACCAATCCTAACGTTGTTAAAAACCTGTGCTTCCAATAATTTATCTATTCCAACCAAATCTTTATGGTTTTGAATAAGCGGATAAACATCCAGTTTCTTGGAAATACCGTTGTTAAATGTACACTCCACTGCATAAGGTTCCACTTTTTTTATTTCAATTACTTTTATCATTATTGCAAAGGGTTTATTTTATGAAAATGTTTGCTCTCCCACATCAATAATAGTTCGTCTTTATGTATTTTAGCCCAAGCTTGCACCAATTTCAGTTTGCTTACTAACAATCGCCATTTAAGAGGCTTCCATTTTCAATAATAATATTTGCCTCAAAGTCACCATACTTCACCTTAAAGTGAGGCGGATTATGGTCATTAAAAAACATATAAACAACCAATCCATAAAACCTACTTATCTCTGGCATATACTTCGTTTCATTTTTCCAAATCTACATACAAACTGCCACATCAGTTGCCAAAACTTATTTGTCCCATTTTGGGCAATAGTTATTTCTGCTTACTATCAAAAAACTATTTGTATCTTGTTTGAATCTAGCTGTTGCAACTTCTTTGAAAGCTAGAAGCTTGGGGGAAGTTTGCCCTTAGCGCATTCCAGTTACAAACTGGTTTGACTAAAAGGAACAAGTGACCAGCTATCGCTGAACACTCGCTCCAGTAGAATAAATACTATTTACAACACTTTTCGTAGCTTCTAATTTTTTTTCAACATACAAAACCACCTCTTTTATAACCAGTTTTTTAATGGCTGATATTAGAGTGTCCATTATTTCATAGTCAGGTTTATTATTTTTCATAGGTAATTGAATGTATTTATTCTTTACTACATTCCACCCACCTAATTTGTTTTTGTATGAATATATAGGCAAATCAGTTACTTTGTTAATACATTGAACTGCAAATAAATACTGGTTAG
>JANYEU010000469.1 GCA_025362915.1 Chitinophagaceae bacterium
TTTTTTTCGGTTTAAATGTTAAACTTTTCGATTGCGAAAAAAATTTACACAAATAACTTGTTGTTTACAAAAACAACTATTACTTTTGAATAACCAACGATACTATACCTAAATCTTTTGCATTATGATGAATTTTCGAAACGCACAGACGCACAGACGCACAGACGCACTAATTGTGTCTTGTCTTCCCGAAATAAAAATCTTTCCGAATCATACACCGTGTCATTGCTTGATGTACAAGCCTTGAGAGCAGAAACTTTTTTTTTAAAATCCGTATTTATGTAAAACGAAACAAAAAAAATCCCCGAAACGCAAAGCGCGACGGGGATACGGCAGTTCTTATTTACCTCTCTGTCGGAAACCGAAAAGAATATCAAATAAAAACTTTAATAAAACTAAACAAAATTACTATGTTTTTTTCTAAATTACAAAGACTATGCGTCTTTTCTATGTCTTTTTTTCTGCTTTCTACAATGACAGTGCTTGCACAATCCGAAAAATTCTATTCCGAAATTAAAAAAGAAGATGCCCGCGGCGACAATTCTTCGGATAAAGAATCAATGGACAAATTAGACAAGCACCCGAACGCCACTAATGTGCATTATTCCAAAATGGGTAACATTGCCAAAGTACTTAACAACGGGCTTTTCGATTTTCCTTCACCTGTTACCGGTAAAATTATGCATGCAATGACAATGCGAATTGAGTATAAAGCCAATAATGATTATGTATGGTATGGTACATTGAGTGATAGTACGATAAAAGGCGAAATGTTGATTATTTCTGAAAAAGGAAAAGTATTCGGACATTTAAACTTTTTAGATGAAAACTATCAAATCTACGGTGTTGGAAACGGTATCAGTGCGTTTTTGCCTGCGATTAAAGTAAAAAATAGTATCATTGATCCGGATCAGTTGCCTAAACCCAAACTCGAACCTGAGAACCCCTCGAAATTAGTGCAAGGAACTCAAGCTGTTGACGGAGTTTGTGCAGTTTCTAACAGAATATTAGTAATAGCTACAAGTAAGGCAATAGCTTTTGATCCAAACTATGTACAAACTGCCACTGTAGCTGTAACCCAGTTTAACCAATCGCTTTACAACACAGGTATTTATGTACCTGAAGCAATCTTAACGCTTGCCGGTGTTGTACCTGCACCAAGTTCATTTAGTGAGACAGTAGATATAAAAACTGATGTAGATAAATTAACGGCAGATCCAAACGTTCAAGGTTTACGAGATGCTTATCAAGCGGATTTGGTAATAGCTTTAACAGCAACACCCGGAGGTTATCACTACTATCAAACTAAAAACTGCAATTGTACCTTTTATGGTGTAGTGGAGGAAGTAGAAGCCGCACCCAACAACGCATACGGTATAGTTGAAGACTATTCGGCTTTGGGAGCAGACAAAGGTTATACATTTGCACATGAAGTTTCCCATATTTTTGGAGCAAAACACGAAAATGATTATTTGTCTACACCTAATATACCGTATGCAAAGGGTTCTTATTTTGAGCACACGGGATTGTTTTTTCAACATTATTTTGTAACTATACCACATACTCTTACTAGCCAACCGGGTGAAAAACAAATAGACCCCTTACATCCAGAAATAGACCCCATTACCAGGTTACTTCAATTTGGAAGCCCGCTTGTTACTTACGAAGGTGTTACTACCGGAGATGCTTCAGTCCACGATGTAGCACGAAGGATTAGAGAGAGAGCGGCTACTGTTGCCAATTTTCGTTCAGGCGGGAAATTAACAGCAGTTATTGTAAATCCATCAGGTCAATCAAGCATTAATAGTCAAGGAAGTTATACTTTTTCCGCCAATGTAAGTTGTGATATGCCGATTGATAACTATCAATGGGCTTTCAGCAGCGATGGAACTACTTATTACAATGTCTCTACAAGTTCTACTGCAAATGTATCTATTTATCCTTATTCAACTTATGCAAAAGGTCTTTATATCCGATTACAAATAACGGATTCAAGAGGGGCATCGCAATCTGCAACAGTTTTCAGTTATATACCTGTATACAATGTACCTCATTACATCAAAATAGGTAACTCCGGAATAGGCTCAATTAGCAGTAATGCTTTGTCAGGTAACATATCACTTTCAGAAGCCTATCCGAATCCGGCATCAGAGACTGCCAATATTGAATTCGAAGTTGCCGATAAACAAAACATTAAATTGGAATTATTTAATGAATTGGGAATGAGTGTGCGTACACTTGAATCCGGTGAATATGATTCGGGAAGATACCGCCATACTTTAAGCACACAAAATTTAGTCGGCGGCTTATATTATTATCGGCTTACTGCCGATAATTTTTCGGCTGTCAAAAGATTAGTCATTTCAAAATAGGTTATAAAGAGACTGTCGTATTTTTCGGCAGTCTCTTTTCATTTTAGCTAAACATCTTAAGTTATGAAAAACTTTATTATTTTATTTACGCTGGTTTTGGTTCTATACTCTTGTAAAAAAACGCCCACTGTTGTTTCGCCACAAGGATATTCATGCACTGGTTGTTATATAGATGGATTGCTTATTAACAATAAGCCTTGGCCCTTAGACTCTACTTGGGAACATGATATACAAGGTCGGGTATTTAAAGCTGATACCTTATGTAATCTTGAAGATGGTTCAATAACCATCGGTTCTTTGGAGTCGGGTGTAAATAGAGAAATTTTAGCTTTCTTACATTTGCCGCTTAAAACCGGCACATCAATTCTAATAGATACAGTTGTTACTCCTTCTTCTAAATGTCCCTACGATCCACCCTTGCCGCATGTTTTGTTGTCTTTAGTAGCGGAAGATGGAGATGCGGGTGCGGGAGATTATAAAATTTCACATACTGTCAAAAGCAGCATTACCGTTGCTTCATACGATACCATTACGGGATACGCGGAAGGCACTTTTGATATTACCATGATAAAAGTATGGAAAAGTGTAGGAGGTTATGGCTATGATAATTATCCTGATTCAATATTTGCTCGTCTTCAACCTGAATTACTTCCTTTCCCTCCTTCGTTCTCCTTCTCCTTCCTCTT
>JANYEU010000372.1 GCA_025362915.1 Chitinophagaceae bacterium
GGGGAATTAGCTCAGTTGGTAGAGCGCTTGCATGGCATGCAAGAGGTCAGCGGTTCGAACCCGCTATTCTCCACGGGGTTTAGCCGCTGTAGATGATTGTTCTCAATTGTTTGCAGCGGTTTTTGTTTGTTTTAATCTTCAGTTTATTCAATATGAAATGCTAAGGTAAATATTAATTAAACCTAATTACCCTACTAACCACCGATAAAAAACTAATCATAAAGGAAAGGTTTCCATTTCCCCTATCTTCGCCGCTGGATAATCAAAGTTCTTTTTTGAATGATAAGCAGACGGAATATTAGGGTAAAAGTGATGCAATTGTTGTACATGATTGATGCCTGCAAAGGCGAAACCAATGTAAAAAACACAGTTGGAGAACTGCAAAAGAGTTTCGAGAACACGCGGGAACTGTTGGTTTACCTACTTTATTTCATTACAGAAGTGGCTAAATATGCTGAAACAGACGCCCTCCAAAAGGCAAGTAAGCATTTGCCCTCAGCAAAGGATCTCAATGTAAACACAAAGCTTTCTGGCAACCACCTGCTATGGCAGATAATAGAGGATGCCTCTTTTGCAAAAGCAGTGGAGAAAATGAATCCAAGGAAGATGTTGAACCCAGACATCCTTAAAAGGGCTTATCTTAAAATGGTGGAAAGCAACGAATATCAGTTGTATATCAATACCCAAAGCCGCGACAGAAACAAAGAAAAAGAGATTCTACGCTTTATTCTTACTGAAATATTATTACCGGATGATGTGTTTACCTCTCACTTGGAAGAATTGTTCAATAACTGGGATGATGATTGCGAAATGATTGACCAATTGGTAAATGCCTATCTCTCCAAGCCCGTAGGATATAATTTTCAAGAGATAATCTCTCCTGATAAATGGGAATTTGCCAAGTCTCTTCTTGTCTCCACCCATGAAAAGGATGGGTATTTGTTAGAAATAATCAAGCCTAAACTTCAGAATTGGGATATAGACAGGATAGCCTCTTTGGATATGGTTCTGATGAAAATGGGTGTTTGCGAGTTGTTGTATTTTGAAACAATACCAACCAAGGTATCTATCAATGAATATATTGATTTGGCCAAGGAATATAGTACAGAGCAAAGTGGACATTTCGTGAATGGTATTCTGGATAATATTCATAAGGAACTGGAAGCTGAGGGTAAACTGAATAAGGTAGATTTCAAGCAAAAAAGATTTTAGAAAACAAGGTAATATTTAATAACTAACCTAAAGGATAATAAAGATGAAGACTCCATTAGCTATTATTTCTCTCTTTTTGGTAATCATCGCCACATCTTGTAAGAATGTCGACAAGACTGCACTACAAGCAAAAGCAACGGTAGATACTGCAAACTTTACAACCGTACAATGGTTGGATACCCTGCTTTCCATCGGCACTATCAACATGGGAGAAAAAGCGCAGGTAAAGTTCAGGTGTAAGAATACGGGTACCAAGCCATTGATCATTACCGATGCAAAGCCTAGTTGTGGTTGCACAGTGGCAGATTACAGCAAAGAGCCTATTGCACCCGGTGCAGAAGGATGGGTTACGGGAGCATTTGACAGCAACAAAATTCATGGCGGTGGCGATATACATAAAACAATAATAGTGAGTACAAATACTCCCAACGGGGCTTATAAATACCTCGTTTTTACGGGTATTGTAAACGGAGCGCCGGGCGATAAGGTAGTGATCCCAAAAGAAAAAAAGTAAATTAAACAAACAATAAAACAACAAAGAATGACAATTGAAAATGTAATGTTATTAGGTGCTGGTAGCGACCCCAAACAAGGCGGAATGATTCAAATGGTATTGATGGGCGGTATTATCTTCGTATTCTGGTTCTTTATGATAAGGCCTCAGGCTAAAAAGGCGAAAGAACAAAAGCAATTCATTGACGACTTGCAAAAAGGCGCAAAGATTGTTACCAATGCGGGCATACACGCTACCATCTTTAGGGTAAATGATGATGGAACTTTGCAAATAGAAGTAAACCCAGGTAGTTATTTGAAGATAGAAAAGAGTGCAATCAGCATGGAAATGACGGTAGCTATTAATAAACCAGCTACGGTAACTGTAACAAAGTAGGTAATAAGTAATAGGTTGTAAGTTATACGTTTTACGTATGAACATTTGGAAGCAATTCAGCATTATTATAAAATACATCTTAACAATCTTGCAGATAAAACTGATTTGACTCACATAAAAATCCCAAATTGCATCTGTAGTTTGGGATTTTTGTTTGAATAGAAGTGCTAGGTATCGCTTTAAAACTTATTACTTAAAACCTACAACTTAAAACGTATAACGTACATGCTTAAAGTAGGATTAACAGGCGGTATAGGTAGTGGTAAAAGCACTGTGGCAGCAATATTCAAGCTGTTGGGCATCCCTGTTTTTGATGCTGATGTGGCTGCTAAATGGATAATGGAACATGATGAAGCATTGATAGATTCCATTAAAAAAGGCTTTGGTGAGGAATCATATACAGACAATAAGCTCAATAGGAAATACATTGCTGACATTGTTTTTAAGGATAAATACCAGCTTGAAGTATTAAATAGCCTTACCCATCCTGCTACCATTAAGGCTGCCGACGATTGGATGCAACAACAGAATGCGCCTTATTGCATAAAGGAAGCTGCCCTTTTGTTCGAAGCTGGCACAGCAGGAAACCTCGATTATGTAATTGGTGTTCAAGCTCCAGATGCGCTGCGCATCCATCGGGTAATGCAGCGCGACAACGCCACGCGGCAAGACATCATTGCCAGAATGGATAAACAAATAGATCAGACAATAAAGATGAAACTCTGCGATTTTGTAATCATTAACAACGAGCAAGAACTTATAATACCACAGGTATTGGAAATACACAGAAAACTAGTTGTTAGTGGTTAGTTATTAGTGGTTAGAAAAGAACTGGAGTGATACGAACCAATATCGAACTTAATCTTCTTCTCTTAACTAACCACCAAAATCTAACCACTAATCACTAACAACTAATAACTACAATGAAACATACATTTAAAGCTACACTCGCCATTGCCATCCCACTCATATTGGGCAACCTTACGCAGGTGGCTTATGGATTGATAGATACTGCCATGATTGGTTCTTTGGGATACAGGCAATTGGCCGCCGCATCGTTGGTGGTCAATATAATTGCCATCCCATTGGTTATTGGTATTGGGCTGATAATGGCTGTTACCCCGTTGGTAGCCATCGCCAAAGGACAAGAAAATCACCATAAAGTATCCCACGTTCTATATAACGGTTGGATTATAAGCATTGTGGTGGGCATCTTATTGGCGGTCATTGTGCATTTACTTTCTTATTTCCTTCCCCAAATGGGACAAGAGCCTTTGGTGGTGGCTTATGCAAAGGATTATCTCATCATAATGGGCTATTCACTGATACCCATGATGGTGTTTTCTGCGTCCAAAAACTTCGCCGACGGGTTGCAATACACACAGACAGCCATGGTTCTTTCCTTGCTTTCCCTCCCGCTCAATGCGTTGCTTTGTTGGCTATTCATCTTTGGGCATTGCGGTTTTCCGGCCATGGGCGTTAGTGGGGCAGGGGTGGCCACGCTTATTACACGGATATTGTTGGCCATCGCCATGATTGTGGTTATTGCCAAACACAAAGTATTTCATCCGTTTACCAGTCTGCGGAAAGATGCCTGGCAAATAAAGTCCGCCACCATTAAGGAGATGTTGGGCATTGGTGTTCCCAGTAGTCTGCAATACTGCATGGAGGCAGGGGCATTCTCTGTTTCGGGCATCATGGTGGGATGGTTGGGGGCTGTGCCACAGGCCGCACATCAAATTGCCTTAAACTGTGCGTCCACCACTTTTATGGCGTCGCTTGGGTTTTCTATGGCGGGTTCCATCCGTATCAGCGAAGCATTTGGCAAGGGGCAGGCTAAAGAATTGGCATTGATTGGGCGAAGCACCGCCATTACTGGTTTGCTGTATGGTTTTGTTTCGGCGATGCTCATGATTTCTTTCGGGCATTATCTTCCTTACATATTTACCCAAAACCAAACGGTGGCGCAGGTGGCACAGATGCTGTTGATATATGCCGCCATCTTCCAAATTTCCGATTCCACACAGGCAATAGGAGTGGGGCTTTGTCGTGGCGTAAAGGATGTTGTAAAACCTACCATCTACGTTGCTATTGCCTACTGGGGTATCGGTATTCCGATTGGTTATTGCTTGGCATTCCCGTATCATTTGGGCGTTATCGGCATCTGGATTGGCTTTGTGGTAGGACTTTCTTTCTCCGCAGGATTATTAAATTACCGCTTCTTCAAGAATCTCCATAAAACTGTTGCGGCATTAAGTTAAGAGAAGAATTAACGTAGAGTTGCAGAGCCTTATACACAGAGAAACGCACAGGGAGTCTTTAAAGTGTTTCAATTTTAGATGGAGAGATGGAGAAGTATATCCTGTATGCTGGGGTTCGTATTTCACGCACATTTTCGCAGTTACTTTTTTGTTGTTTTGCGAAGACATGAATCATGAAAGAGAAATCTGCCTTATCATGTGTTTTAGCGTAAGTGTTTATTCTTTTGCTTCTTTCAGTGCTTGTAGTTCAATGTCTGCCGACAACCGGAAGTTCGTTTGTTTTATCTTTTCAAGAAGAGGTTTGATAGATGGGATTATTCCTTTCAGTTTTGCCTTAATAATTACACCAATTGTTCCTGTAAATGAAATGCCAAGTTGTTCAGCAATCTTTCTGGCTTTGTAATCATCTAAAATAACTGTACTGTTTAGCATTTCAAGTGCCAATGCAATTGCGCTCGATTCGCCTTTGTCAATCTGCATTTCCAAAAGTTGCTGCTTATATTTATCTTTCACAGCAACTATTTCAACCCATTCGGGTAATATCTCGCCAAATTCTGTTGCTATATCAGGTGTTGTTACAACTTGTCCATAAACCTTGTGTAAAAGATCCAATTCGCCGATGTTGGTTAAAATGATAAAACAACTTGTATCGGAAATGATGGGTTTAAGCATTTGCTACATCTCTAGATAAGTCTGATGCAGGAAAATTGAAGATAGAAACATTGTAACTACCCAATAATTCAGCAAATGTTCGCTTTGTCAAGCCAGCAACTTCGGCAGCCTGCCCAAGAGAAAGTTTGCCTTGTTCATACAGTTGTGTTGAAACAAGCATGGCAACGTCTCTGGCATTTATATCCAAGCTCTCTGGTATGTTAAGCGTCAATGTTTTCATGATTCAAATATAATGATTTTAAAGGTGTCAAAATAATCATGCCGTGCATTTCATATTATTTACCCAATAGTGTGCTTAACCAACAATGGCAAAAGAATACGTTTCGCAGTTACTTTTTTATTGTTTCGTGAAGACTAAGTCTAAGGGGTTAGTTGATCAATTAATTTGCCCTTTTGAACTTAACCAGACAATTTCCAATCCTGTAGTTTTTCTAATTATATCTAAATCTTCTGGAGTCTCATAGCCTAACACAAAGTCTTGCCCTCCTGTGTTAAAGAATGTAAACTTTCCTTTTGTTTTGTATTTATATGTAAGGTCTTGAACTTTTACAAATAACTCCCCATCCACCCAGTCATTATCTACTTCTAAATCCCATTTATAGTTATCACCATTGCAAGTAAAAGAAACCCAAGCTGTTTCTTCCTCTATTTCAATAAAGTCAGTAATGTTTTCAAATATCAATTCGCCGTTTGTAATCCGACTAATGTTTTTCATGATATCAATATAGGCTCCGTGGTCTTCTATTGCTTCTGTGTCAAAATTCCAACACTTATTAGTAAGTGGCGTAAAGGGCTTCCTTTCTAATGTTGAACCTAATGTTTGATATATTAAATGATAAGGAAGTGTTTCAAATTCTTTAAGCCCACCTTTCCAATGATTTATGTCTGAAATATCCACACCTTTATTTAATATAAACCCAAGGTTCTTAAAAGTTTCAAATTGTTCCTCAAAAGAGGGTTGAGGAGTACTAAATAAATTCGAGAGTATAGAAAAAAATCCCATAAGATGTTTAATTTATTTCCTTACAAATATATACATCTCCCCTTCCTTTATCCTCAATCATCATCACTATCAAAACAGACATCCTCTCCGCTCTTTTAAGAATAACGATTATTATCTGTACCTCCTTATTTCTTGAATAATGTACCTTATATAAATCATCGGTTAGTTATTTGTTCAAGAAGGTGTTCTTTATAATTCTGAGGTTAATTTTTTGATTGAAAATATAGGTTCGAATTTATTTGAGGTGACTTTTTCAATTGAAAATATGGCATCGAATTTATTTGGGGTTAGTTTTTCAGTTTAAAATATAGGTTCAAATTTATTTGATACATGTTTTTCATTTCAAAAACATGCCTCGTATTTATTTGATGCTACTTTTTTAATTGAAAATATGGCATCGAATTTATTCGATACATCTTTTTCAATCCAAAAAGGAGCTTCGTATTTGTATCTATATGCTTGTGGCTTATTTCATGTGGCAAAGATTACTATCAATCCATATAATAATAAAAAATGATTATCCTGCACATAACATAGCTTTGTATTTTCCAATAAACGTTATCGTTTCTATTAGGCTATTGCTTTTTCCTTAAAAATGGTTGTAGCAGGGGATACCACGATGATAGGGTCAGATTTTATCGAACACTATTTATTAATTATCACCTCAAACTGTAAGCAATGGGCACTACTAGGAAATTGCCAGATTCTAACATTAGTCGTAAAGTAGCCTTAAACACGGCAAAGGATAAAATGGACGGTATGGATGCTGCCGATAATTTACTTACTGCCAAAACCACAGACAGGCTAAACATAAATGTAGATAAATACAATACAGCATTTGCAGACATCACCGCGGCTTCGGTATTGTATCACGAAGCCGTAGAAAAGGCACGGCCGCAACGTTTGTTGCTTCTGGCTTATGTAAAGGGCTATTTAGCTTGCCTGAAATTGTTTATAAAAGCGGGAAAGATACTGTTATCGTCACGTGCATTTTATGAGTTGGGTGTGACCAGCACACGGCTACCAGACATCAGTAGCGATGAGAAACTGCTGGCAATGGCGGCAAAGATTATCCTTGGCGATTTTAACCGAAGGGCAAAGGGCGGTGTTGCACTAAGCACGCCCACCATTGAAGAGTTTACGGACATATACACTACTGCACAACCTATTATAATGGCCATCAGCAACACACTGACTGCACTGAAAAAAACACAAATTAATCTGTTTAAACTGGAGGAAGAAGTGGATGATGTGATTCTTCATATTTGGGATGAGGTAGAAGCGGAATATAGTAAGAACACACCATCGAGCCGTAGGGATTTATGTAGGGAGTGGGGCGGGCGGTTTATAACGAAGGGTGTGGAATCGGTGGTTACGGGGGTTTGTGCAGAAAAGCTAACCCATAAGCCATTACCAAAAGTGAAACTACATATTATTGGTTCGGGACATAAGGTGGTGAGTGATGCCGATAGTAAATTTTCTGTGAACACATCCCTTTATGGAGATTTGGAAATGGTTGCCACACTATTTGGTTATGAAGATCAAACCATTGATTTTTTTAAGGAGGATGGCGTGCCTAAAGTGGTAAATGTGGTGATGGTGCATAAGATTATTTTACAATAGCAATTGATGAGAAGGAAAGAAAGTGATTGGGAATAGGAGGGAGGCATGGCTTAATGCCTCACAAACTTAAAAAAGGCTTACGCTCCTATAGAGAACGTAAGCCTTTTACAATTATAATTACTAAAGTAGGTGTTAATCCCAAATCTCCGCTTTTCCTTCCAGCCATTGTTTTACAGATTCGGTGGTAATACTCTTTGGTCTTTCCAGCGGGAAGCCCAAAGCCCTATCCCAACAAAGGCTTGCCAATACACCCAATGAACGGCTTACGGCAAACAACACTGTGTAGAATTCGTATTCGGCCATGCCATAGTGTACCAATAATGCGCCACTATGCGCATCAACATTTGGCCATGGGTTCTTGATCTTGCCAAGAGATTGCAAAATCGGTGGTACTATTTCGTATATATTCCAAACGGTACGGCACAATTTATCTTCTGGCATGTGCTTCTTGCCAAACTCCATTTGTGCAGTAAAGCGTGGATCTGTCTTACGTAGTACAGCGTGTCCGTATCCTGGTACAACCTTGCCACCAGTCAACGTATCTTGCACATATTTGGCAATCTGTTCCTTTGCAGGAAGATCGGTACCCAATGTTTCTTGCATTTCAAATATCCACTTAATTACTTCTTGGTTGGCAAGACCATGCAACGGACCAGCCAAACCATTCATGCCGGCAGCATAACTAAGGTATGGATCGCTAAGGGCACTACCAACAAGGTGGGTGGTGTGTGCAGATACATTACCGCCTTCGTGGTCGGCGTGTATGGTCATGTATAAACGCATCAATTCAGTGAAACCTTCATCATTATAACCAAGCATGTGGGCAAGGTTACCAGACCAGTCCAATAATCCATTAGGGTTAATGTGGTCATTATTTTTATATTTCCTTCTATATATATAGGCCGCAATGCGGGGTATGCGCGCAATCAAGTCCAACGTATCATCGTAGGTAAGGCTCCAATAATCCTTTTTATTCATCCCCTTTGCATAAGCCTTGGCAAATTCTCCATCGGTTTGTAGTGCCATTACACCAATAACAAACATCGTCATGGGGTGTGCGGTCATAGGGAGGGCATCAATTGCGGCAAACACATGGTTGGGTACATGGCTGCGACGTTGTAATAGGTTAGTCACCATTTCAACATCAGCTTTTGTTGGCAATTCGCCAATAAGCATCAGGTAAAATAAGCCTTCAGGTAACGGTTGACCACCCTCTATTGCTTTTGGTAGTTTTTCCTGCAATTCAGGAATTGAATATCCCCTAAACCTGATACCTTCCTGTGCATCTAGCAAACTTGTTTCGGTAACCAACCCTGTAATGCCCCTCATTCCCTGGTAGGCTTGGGCAAGTGTAACTTCACCAATCTTTTTAGAACCATGTTCCTTCAGCAGTTCTTTAATCTCAATACCAGCAGCGTCTGCTTTTGCCTTAAACTTCTCCTTTAGTAAATCCATTTTGTTGTTATGTTTATTATAATTGTTCCTCGAGAAAAAATGTTGAAAGTTTCCTTCTAAACCTATGTACCCCTATAAAAAATGAAAATAAACAATGGCTGTTATTCGAGCTCAAAAAAAAGCCAAATAACAATTTTTTTTTAATGCGATAAAGGTAAAAGAACTTTGTATTGAACAACCAAAAGTGGGGACTAAAGATGAAATTTATTTAAATAAATGTAAAATTCAATCGTTATCGTGTATTTTGTACACATTTTTTTTACTTTTGAAGTGGAAAACGAGTTTGCATAGAATATTTATTATAATTTCACAATTCAAATAAAAAATGATTGGTTATATGAAAAAAAACATTGTCATTAAGTTGCGAATATTGGGATTTGTTCCTACAGTAAATGCCCTTCCAAACCTTCGCTTTATTGTGTAATAAGGCAGGCATATACTTTCGAAAAAATCCCTACAATTATTTTCAGGCATCATCTTATGAAATGCTACAATTACTTAAAACGAAGTGTGGCTGGCACTTAACTAAACAGCTACGGAGTTGCTCAAACCGGATAAAGAAGGCTTAAAAATTTGTTTATCATGAAACATTTATTCTCTCGCTACATTAGTATAGTAGCACTCTTTCTTTTCTTTTTTGCATTCAATGTACAGGCTCAAGCGCCTGCCACTGGCACTTTATACATTGTAGGTAGTGCTACGCCTGGTGGATGGAGTAATCCGATACCTGATGCGGACACGGCAGCCCAACGGTTTACACAAATAAGTACAAACGAGTACAAGATAGACGTACTGCTTATTGGTGGCAATGAATACAAGTTTATTTCTGTAAACGGTTCTTGGACAAATAATTGGGGCATTGCGAAGGCGGATGACCCGACGGAGGTAAATGGCGGACCACTTACCTTTAATAGTAACAACATACTTGCTCCGTCAGTGAGTGGGGTATATACTATTGATGTAAACTTTGCCGCAAACATATTTACCGTTAAATTGGTTAGTAAACCAAAAGTTACCATCTCCTCATTCTCCCCTACGTTAGCATCAACTGGCACAACAGTAACCATACATGGTGGTGGTTTTACAGGGGCAACGGCAGTTAGTTTTGGAGGAACAGCCGCAACTTCCTTTGCAGTGGTAAACGATAGTACGATTACAGCTGTAGTGAGTATTGGATCCAGTGGAACTGTGCAGGTAACTTCTCCAAGTGGTGTAGGTGTTTCTGCGGGGTTCACTTACAATTCAAACACCTTATTTATTGTGGGTAATGCCACACCAGGTGGATGGAATAACCCAATACCACCAGTAGACAGTGCATTGCAACAGTTTACTACGATTAGCCCAACCGAATACAAAATAACAATTGAACTTATGGCAGATAGTTCCTATAAGTTTATAACCGTAAATGGTTCCTGGACGGTTAATTATGGTATTTCAGTTAAAAATGACCCTACAGAAATAAACGGTGGGGCAATTGTATCTAATGGTAATGACATACTTGCACCAGCCACAACAGGAACTTATGTTATTGATGTAAATCTTGCAACAAATACATTCACGGTAACACCACTTGTTGCCCCAACAGTTTCTATTTACTCATTTGCTCCAACGTCTGCGGGTTCAGGTGATACAGTTCTTATCAAAGGTGTTGGCTTTAGCGGTACTACAGCAGTAGGTTTTGGTGGTATGTCTGCTGCATCTTTTGTAGTTCTGAATGATTCTACCATCACGGCAATTGTAGATACCGGAGCAAGCGGTTCGGTTCAGGTGATTGCACCTAAGGGTACAGTTTCTTTAGCTGGATTTGTATATAATGCAAAAAATCAAACAGGCTTTATTGTAGGTAGTGCTGTTGCAGGTGGTTGGAATAATCCAATACCAAGTGTCGATAGCGTAGCTCAACAATTTATTCAGGTTGGTCCAAATGAATTAAAAATCACAATACATCTGATGGGTGGTGGTGAGTACAAGTTCATCCCTCAAGATGGGTCTTGGGCTACCAGCTATGGCATTGCAGTGCAAGACGACCCAACTGAAATATATGGTGGGGCATTTATTACAAATGGGCAGAATATTCTTGCACCTCCTTTGAGTGGTGTATACGCTGTTGACATAAATACAAAAGCAAAAACCTATACAGTCACATTGGTTAGTCCAGACACTTTGTTTATTCTAGGTAGTGCCACTGCCAATGGATGGAACAATCCATTGCAAACTGCTGATAGCGCAGCGCAACAATTTACCAAGGTTAGTCCTACCGAATATATGATTACCGTATTCTTGGCTGGTGATAGTTCGTACAAACTGATTGCCAGAGATGGAGATTGGACTTACAACTGGGGTATAACAAATTCAAACGATACAAGCATGGTTTATAGTGGCACCCTTTTGTATGGCACACAAAGCAAGGACATACTTGCTCCACATGTAAGTGGCAATTATACCATTGATGTAAACTTTGCAACTGGTGCATTTACTGTAATCAGTACCCAACCAGTAACCCTAGCTTCGTTTAGTGCCACTGCCAGCAGCAAGACAATACTTGCAAATTGGCATACTTCTACCGAATTGAGCACAAGCAGTTTTGCGGTTCAACACAGCACTGGTGGTGTAAGGTTTACTACCATTGGTACAGTAAAAGCAGCGGGAAGTGGTGCAAACAATTATCAGTTTGCAGATAATAATCCTACCAATGGCATTAACTACTATCGCCTGCAAACTATGGATAAAAGTGGTGCAGTAGCTTATAGCAAGGTAGTTGCTGTTCGGTTTACTGTAAAAGCTACGTATGCTGTTTATCCTACCCTCATTCATAACGGCACTGTAAGCATTGCCATTAGTGATGCTGTTGCAGGAAAAGCTATTGTTAGGATTATTGATTTGAATGGCAGGACATTGCAAACAGGTACTATCAATATTGCAAATGGTACAAATGTTCTTCCTTACAAAATAAATGGCACAGCTAAAGGAAATTACATTTTACAGGTAGAAACAGCTACCGACAAGCAAGCCTTTAAAGTAATTGTAGAGTAATAATAGTTTTTTATTGATTAATAAGAAAAGTCAACCTTCGGGTTGGCTTTTTTTGTTTGGGGAATGATTGCCAATAAATACCCAATGTTTCTTGGACACATTTGATAATAAATTTCAACAACAATATTCAGCTAATATGGTGTTTATACTATGAAACTTGCATATCCAATGAGTAATTAAATACCCAATAACTCATACGTTTGCCTAAATAAACAAAACAAACTATAAACGTATTCGACAATTATTGCCTACACTTGCAGCTTGAAAATTTTATTCCCTTTGGGGCATGTTTAACTATGATATTTTCTCTTTATTAAAACTACTTTAAATGATTTTGTCCAAACAAACGTTGGTTAATGTTACGGCTGCCGATGTAAAAATGCCCGTAGAGAATGTGTTCTCTTTCCCAGAAAAGATATTGCAATTTGGCACTGGGGTTTTGCTCCGTGGATTGATTGATGACTTTGTAGATAAGGCAAACCGTCAAGGTATTTTTAATGGTAGGATAGTAGTGGTTAAAAGTACGGCTACCGGTGGTGCGGATGCTTTTACTACGCAGGATGGCTTATATACCCAATTGATAAAAGGGATTGACAATGGCCAAAAAGTTGATGATATTATCATCAACTCTTCCATTAGCAGGGTATTGGCTGCTAGCAATGATTGGGAAGAGATACTTAAGGTTGCAGCTAGTCCTGATTTGAAAATAATTGTTTCAAACACAACAGAAGTAGGTATCACATTAATGGATGATGATAAGGTAACTGCTGCGCCGCCTAAGTCTTTTCCAGGTAAGCTGTTGGCAGTATTACTAAAACGTTTCGAAACATTTGGTGGTAGTGCAGATAGTGGCTTTGTGATTGTTCCTACAGAATTGGTGGTGGATAATGGGGTGAAACTAAAAGCCATAGTAAAACAATTGGCTCTTAATAATAACCTTAGCGAAGCATTTATCAGTTGGATAGATACAGCAAACGATTTCTGTAGTTCTTTGGTGGATAGGATTGTTCCTGGTAAACCAGCAGCAAATGAATTGAAAGCTGCAGAAGAAAAGTTGGGTTATACAGATGACTTGTTGATTATGAGCGAGTGCTATTGTTTGTGGGCAATAGAAACTTCTAGTGCGGCATCGAAGGAGGCACTATCTTTTTATAAGGCTGATGAAGAAGGTGTGGTAATAGTGGATGACATTAATAAGTTTCGCGAATTAAAGCTTCGGTTGTTGAATGGTACACATACTTTCTCTACAGGTTTGGCGATAGTAGGCGGTTTTTCTACCGTAAAGGAAGCAATGGCAAATAATACTTTTTCTAAGTTCATCACTCATGTTTCCAACAATGAAATGGCTCCGGCCATCCTAAATAAAAACATCACACTGGATGATACCAAAGTATTTATAGGAAAGGTTTTGGATAGGTTCCGCAATCCTTACATAGAGCATTTA
>JANYEU010000417.1 GCA_025362915.1 Chitinophagaceae bacterium
CTTACTGCCAATGTGGAAGGCAAGGCTTTTGTAGCGGTATCAATAGATGAAACCATCAATGTGGGTAAAGGATTGGATGCACAGAAAATAATAAAGGAGATTGTTGCCCCTCTCATCAAAGGCGGCGGCGGTGGTCAGAAACTACTGGCTACTGCTGGTGGACAAGATGCTAGCAACCTTGCAACTGTGATTGAAAAGGTGAAAGGGATGTTGTAGAATTGATAATTTATAATTGAAAGTCCATCTGTGGTTGCAGGTGGATTTTTTTACATTTAGTACTTACGGTCAACAACCTTTTGAAGGTTGTTGACCGTATTTCTATCCTCTTCTTGTATTTCTTTGCGAAAACCCTTGTGTCCTTTGTGGTTAAAATCCCCAACTTCGGTAAAATAAAAATAAGGTTATGATAGCAGCGAGTGGGATATTTCAAGACGGTACCATCCGATTGGATAGTGTTTATGTCTCTAAAAAAACGGTAAAGGTTATTGTTACTTTTTTGGAGGAAGTGGAACCTGTTGGTGAAACTCCGCTAAAGTTTGGTGACTTTTCTTTTGCAAAAACTAGGGAGTTCTTGGCTAATTATAAAGGTTCTTTCGCTGACGATGTGATAGAAGATAGAAGGGGCGAATAAATCAGACCTTCTTATTACTTCAGACAATCTTCTAAATTCCTTTTTGCTAGAAGAATCATTATCCGTTTCTATGTAATATTCTATTTTACTCGTCCTTTATATCTACGATGACATAAAACAAAGTTTTTACTCATCCTTTTTGACTACGGTGACATAAAACAAAGTTTTTACTCATCCTTTTTGACTACGATGACATAAAACAAAGTTTTTACTCACCCTTTTTGACTACGATGACATAAAACAAATATTTTACGCACCCTTTTTGACTACGATGACATAAAACAAAGTTTTTACGCAATATCTATCATAATAACAACGGTCAACAACCTTTTGAAGATTGTTGACCGTTTTTTATCCTTTCCCTTGTGTTCCTTAGTGCAAACCCTTCCGCCCTTTGTGATTAATACTAACTAAACAAATACGCCACATCATCCTTAGTTAGTTTCTTCACAAAACCATTCTCATCACTTATCAAATCTGCACTGAGCGATTTTTTCTTATGTTGCAGCTGCAATATCTTTTCTTCAATGGAATCCTTACAGATCAGCTTATACGCAAACACACTTTTCTTTTGCCCAATGCGGTGCGTTCTGTCTATTGCCTGTTGTTCGGTTGCAGGATTCCACCAAGGATCCACCATATACACATAATCCGCAGCGGTAAGATTCAGTCCCACACCGCCTGCCTTTAGGCTTATCAAAAATATCTTCACATGCTCATTCGCCTGAAAGTCTGCCACCGCCTTTTGCCTGTCTGCGGCTTTGGTACTGCCATCCAGGTAATAAAATTCTGTCTTGCGTTTGGTTAGTTCCTTGCCTATCAAATCCAGCATACTCGTAAATTGGCTAAACACCAACGCCTTGTGGTTGCTGGCGTTCTCTTCTATCTCACGCATCAGTTCATCTATCTTTACGCTTACATTTGGATAGGCTTCTTCCTCGTTAAGTATTGCCGGGCTATCACATATCTGTCTTAGTTTTGTAAGCCCGCTTAGTATATAAATGCCAGCTTTCGCAAAGCCCTCCTCTTCTATCTTTTTCATGATATTCTTCCGATAATCATCCCTAAAACTATTATAAATGGTGCGCTGTTTGGCCTCCATTTCGCACCAAAGGATGGTTTCTGTTTTCTCTGGCAAGTCCTTAGCCACCTGTTCCTTGGTTCGGCGTAGCATGAATGGATAGATGAGTTTGCGCAGTTCATCCCTCTTTTCCTTGCTGTTATCCCTATCTATCGGGTTGGCAAATTCTGTTTTAAAGAACTCCATATTGCCCAATAATCCCGGATTGATAAAGTTGAATTGGGAGTATAAATCGAAGGTATTATTCTGCACAGGCGTACCGCTTAGTATCAACCTATTACGGGCATTTATCAGTTGACAAGCCTTAGCAGTCTGCGATAAATGGTTTTTTATTGCCTGGCTTTCATCCAAGATAATATAGCCAAACTTATAACCCACCAACTTTTCTATATCGCTGCGCAATATGCCATAACTGGTAATTACGATGTCTGCATTCAGTATGTCATGCTCCTCCAAAACCCTGTCGTTGCCATAATGGATATGGTAACCAAGGTGAGGCGCAAACTTATCTATCTCCGTTTGCCAGTTGTAAATGAGGGAAGTAGGGCAAACAATCAGGTGCGTTTCGCCCTTGTGTTTCTTTTGCATCGCACTCAGAAAGGTGAGCGTTTGCAAGGTTTTTCCCAATCCCATATCATCTGCCAAGCATCCGCCCCAGCCCATATCATCCAGCATCGTCATCCATTGAAAGCCCGACTTCTGGTAATCCCTCAGCGTGGCTTTTATATTGGTAGGCAGCTTCAATGCCTTTACATTATCTATGTTTTTCAGCCGTTCTTTCTTAACCAGAATCTCGTTCAATATACTCTCTTCGCTCACTTGTTCGTGCAGTTGGTCTATCACCGTCCAGTGTAGTTTGCTAACCTGCATCACATCGTCCTTCACCGTACCCATCCGCATGATGGAGGCAAATTTTTGTATCCATTCATCGGGCAGCATACCCAAGGTGCCATCGCTCAACAAGATAAACTGTTGCTTGTTGATGATGGCTTTTCTTAGCGTTGCCAATGGTACAATCTGGTCGCCATAGCTCACTTCCATCCGTATGTCAAACCAATCGGTACCGCTACCAGTTTTGAAATCCATTATCGGTTTGTTGGTATTGTACTTGAATTTATGCAGGTTATTCATCCCAAAAATGGGAATGTCCATTTCTTGAAGATTCTGATACATGTTCAAAAACCAGTTCTGCTTCATCACCTCATCAAAATGAAGATAGAAATATTGGTTGTTCTGCGTCCTAAATAACGGATGCAAGTTCCGCAAACTCTCCACCAATTTATTTTCCTCAATAGTATTTCGGGTTATGTTCAGAAGCTTATCTCCTAGTTCCAGCGTAGTTACCTCATCTTGATCGTTATCCATTTCATAATCCTCATACAACCATTTAGGCGTTATCATGAGGTATTTCTCATTTAGTTCGCTCAAATAAATACGTGGTTCGGGCATGGGCGATATGGTTTCTGTATTGATGACATCGCCCATGTCTATCGCAAACTTGGTAGAAAGTGGCAGCACCACCTTGTTTATAAACTCGTATTTACTGGCAATAGGCACCATCAACTTTCCATCTGGCAGGTATGTTTTTGTTTTATTGATCCCTTCGGGAATAAGATAAAAAGTATTGTTGTGCAATAGCACATACTTGTGGGTGGTGTAGTTTGTGATGGCTATATCTTGATCCTGATTATATATTTCCACCTCCAACGATACTGTTTTCTCCGTCTGTTTCAGTACTATCTTGTAGTTCAACGGGGTATTATCAAACTTGCAAGGAAGCACTGCCGACTTTTTAAAGGTACTTCCTTCGGGCAGGTAATAGAGTTGTTTCCATTGTGCCAGATAGGGTGCAATCTCCCTTAGTGTATTACTATATTCTGCATCAATCATGTCCCTTTGTTCAGCATCCAAACTTCTAAAAGGGTTGGTGTCATAGATGTTAT
>JANYEU010000471.1 GCA_025362915.1 Chitinophagaceae bacterium
GATGGCGAGGTAGAGAAGTAATTAATCTCAATGGTTTAATAAAAAAGCGGATGTTTCATTAATGAAACATCCGCTTTTTTATTAAACCATTGAGATTAATTACTTCTCTACCTCGCCATCAATTTCTAAAACTGTAGGCTCGGCATGATTGGCAAACTTTACAGTAACATCTTTTTTAAATGTACCCATCGCCGCAGCATTGTATGTAACCTTTATCTTGGCTTCCTTTCCTTTCCCAATAGGTTCTTTTGGATATTCTGGTGTGGTACAACCACAACCAGCCATCGCATTTTCTACTATCAAAGGCTTGTTGCCTTCATTGGTGAAGGAAAAGTAGTAAGTAACAGGTTTGTTTTGTTTTATCTTTCCAAAACTATGCTTTACATCCTTGAATTTTATGTCGCTTTGCGCAGACAATTTCAAACAAACAAACAAACAGAAAACAATTATTATCTTATTCATATTTACTAATTAGATGGATTCTTAAGTTTTTGGGTTGCATCATTGGCTGGAGCCGGTTCTTCTGCTGGTTTAAAAGTTTCACCGTGGAAAGTAACTTGCTTTTGCAATCCACCACTAAAGAAGAACGTGACAAATTTTGTAAAAGCACCATTTGTTCCACCATTAAATCCTAGTGTTACCACTTTAGACTTGCCTGGAGCAATCTTTTCACCCTTTGTATATCCTTTTGGTGTAGTACAACCACAGCCAGCTTGTACATTTTCTAGTGTAACAGAATCAGCACTAATGTTTTTTACAGTCACTTGGTACTCGGTTGGCTTGCCAAATACAATCTTACCAAAGTTGAAATCAGCATTGGTAAACTGAAGTACACTATTAATGTCTTTCTTGGCATCAATAACACCTGGAGTGGTGGTTGTTATCATTTGTGCTTTGGTAACTGTTGCCATTGCCAAAAAAGCACATGCAATAAGGGTAATCTTTTTCATCATTTTTAAATTTAAGCTGTAAAAATATCTTTTTAATTGGTCTTTTTACTAAATATCAAGCCAAAATTTTTTAGATGTACGACTTTAATATTTTTTTATATTCGTTGTCATATAATTTTCATCTTTGCGACGTTAATAAATCTATGGAGTTGAAGTGTCACTATTAATTACATTTGTGCGATGGAACAATCTTTAAACTTGTCTTATAAAGACGATATGCTCTCTTATGATGGCTTCAGGAATGAAGTGTTACACGATTATAGGATGGCTATTTTTAGCCGCGAGGTAAGCCTTTTGGGTAGGAGGGAAGTATTGACAGGCAAGGCGAAGTTTGGCATTTTTGGTGATGGAAAAGAATTGGCACAGATAGCGATGGCCAAGTTTTTTAAGCCGGGAGATTTTAGGGCAGGTTATTATCGGGATCAGACCTTCATGTTTGCTTCTGGCTTGGCGAGTGCAGATCAGTTCTTTGCACAGCTATATGCCGATCCAGATATAAAAAATGAACCATTTAGTGCTGGCAGGCAGATGGTTTCCCACTTTGCCACACGTAATGTAGACGAGAACGGTAATTGGATTGATTTGGCTAACAGAAAGAATATAACTTCGGATATGGCACCAACTGCTTCCCAGATGCCGCGTGCCTTAGGAATTGCTTTTGCCTCTAAATGCTTTAGGAATTCACCGCATTTAAGAAGATATGAAGGATTAAGCCATAATGGAAATGAAGTTTGTTTTTGTACCATTGGTGATGCAAGTACCAGCGAAGGGCACTTTTTAGAAGCCATAAATGCTGCCGGTGTATTGCAGGTTCCATTGGCCATCTTTGTTTGGGATGATGGATATGGCATCTCGGTTCCTAAATCCCAACAAACAACCAAGGGATCTATTTCTGCTGCCTTGAAAGGTTTTCAAAAGATTGATGGTACCAATGGGATACATATATATAAGGTAAAGGCATGGGATTATCCCGGCATGTGTGAAGTGTTTGAAGAGGGTATCCAGAAAGCAAGGGAAACACATACGCCGGTATTATTTCATGTGGAAGAAGTAACGCAGCCACAGGGGCATAGCACAAGTGGCAGCCACGAGCGATATAAAAAGCCTGAGAGATTGCAATGGGAAAGGGATTGGGATTGCATCAAGAAAATGCGCGAATGGATAATAGAAAATGGCATAGGAAGTGAGGAAGAGTTGCAGGTTTTTGAACTTGAAGCAAAAAACAAGGCACGTGATAGCAGGGATAAGGCTTGGGGAAATTACCTGCTTCCATTACAATTGCAGGTAGAAAAGGCCGTAGAGTTGGTAAAAGGAATTATTGTAAAGGATATTGAAACCCAAACTTACTTACAGAAGCTTTGCACCAACCTGCAGCAAAATCCAGAACATTTCCGTAGGCACATCATGCGTACCTTGGCTTTGGCAATAGATGCCGCACCAAAGGGTACCAACATACAAACCGTTAAGAAATACTATGATTTCTTGATGGAGCAAAACAAAAAACTATACAATACTTTCTTATACAATGAAGGGCCGAAAGCTATTTCTAAGGTAGAAGAGGTTAGACCACTTGTTCCTTTTGATGCACAACAATTTAATGGGTACGAGATATTGAATAAGTATTTTGACATCTTGTTTACACACAATCCTTTTGTGTTTGCTTTTGGAGAAGATGTTGGGATGATTGGCGATGTAAATCAAGGGTTTGCCGGTCTGCAATTGAAACATGGTGAGAACAGGATATTTGATACTGGTATCCGCGAATTAACCATCATAGGACAGGCAATTGGTATGGCATTACGGGGATTGAGACCCATTGCAGAAATTCAATACTTGGATTATGTGGTGTATGGTCTTCAACCGTTGACAGATGATGTGGCTACACTCCACTTCAGAACTTTTGGACAACAAAGCTGTCCTGTAATTATCCGTACCAGAGGACACCGTTTGGAGGGTATCTGGCATAGCGGTAGCCCAATGGGTATGATTATAAATGCCCTAAGAGGTATGCACGTTTGTGTGCCGCGCAA
The DNA here is from genome assembly GCA_025362915.1 of Chitinophagaceae bacterium. Taxonomy (GTDB): domain Bacteria; phylum Bacteroidota; class Bacteroidia; order Chitinophagales; family Chitinophagaceae; genus Parasediminibacterium. Next base: position 2,981 of record JANYEU010000471.1, read on the forward strand.
TATGGTTCAGGCGGTGGGTATGTATAATACCTTGCTGAAGGGTAACGATCCTGCAATAGTGGTGGAATGCCTGAATGGATATAGGCTGAAAGAAAAAATGCCTGCTAATCTGTTGGAATTGACCGTTCCATTGGGTGTTCCGGAAATCATCAAGGAAGGCACGGATATTACCATTGTATCTTATGGTTCTACGCTCCGTATCATTTATGATGCTGTGGAAAGACTGGAAAGGGAAGACATCAGTTGCGAAATTATTGATGTGCAAACACTCCTTCCTTTCGATATCAATCACCTAATATTGGCTTCATTAAAGAAAACAAATCGAATTATATTTATTGATGAAGATGTGCCAGGTGGTGCCGCTGCTTATATGTACAACAAGGTGATGGAGGAACAAGGGGGTTATAAATGGATAGATGTTGCCCCAAGAACACTTACAGGTAAGGCACACCGTCCGGGTTATGGTAGCGATGGGGATTATTTCAGCAAGCCAAATGCTGAGGAAATTTCTGCCACTATCAGGGCAATGATAAATGAATAGACAGGTTTTAGTCGATAGTCATAAGTCGATAGTCGTAGGTCGAGAGTTTTGAAGTATGTAAGAAAAGAGGCAGTTAGAGATTATTCTTTTCAACTGCCTTTTTTCTTTTGACTCTTGACTATAGACTTTCGACTAATAGTTCATAACTCATATTTATCTACACTGCCTTCCGCACATATTTGGTCAATATCACTATTGTGTGGCCTTCTATCTTTCCTTCTATTTGTTCTTCATTATCGGGTACCAATCTTATTTTTCGAACCATTGTTCCTTTAGAAGCTATAAAATTAGCCCCTTTTATATTAAGGTTTTGGGTAAGGATTATATTATCACCAGTGGCTAATACAACACCAAAACTATCTTTATGAACTACTTTGGATGCTTCCATTTCGTCTTCCGCATTTGCCCACAATATAACTGCCTCATCCAAAGCCACTGATTCAATTGTTTCTGAAGCCCATTCTTCTGCACTTAGTTTTCCTAATAGTTTGTACGAAAGGGCTTGCACAGCCGGTACTTCGCTCCATATACTACCTGTAAGGCAACGCCAATAATTGGCATCCGAATAATCAGATTGGGTTATCTTTCCGTAACAATCCGGACATAAAGCCACAACATTGTCTATCGAATCAGCGTTCCTTGGTGGAACAGCATAAGCTTGGAACTCTGTGTTTCCAGTACTGCATAACTCGCAGGTATTATTAGATCTACTTTGTAACTGAGGGTTTATTGCCATGCGGCGAATGTAGGGGGATAATTTTTACCTCAATGAACATAAGGTAAAGAAACACGAAGAACACAAAGTCTTGTAATAGATTTAAGTTATTAAAACCCTTCCGTTTCAACTACCTTGTTAGCTTTTGCCTTGTATTGGAAGCAGTTTATTTCGCCTTTAAAAGTAGGCGATGGTTAGTTTTAATCTTGTCCCATTACTCAGAATTTCCTCTAAGCAATTATAATTATTGTAAAAATCAAGTGTATATGCCATGATTTATCATGGGGATGGGGCTTATACAAGTGTATATGCCACAAAACATGACGTTTATAGGTTAATACAATTTTAGACGCCTATTTTCTTCATGGAGGAAGACAGAATCAGAGTTTTTGATAAGTACTGGTACCCAACCCATTACTTCTTGGTAGAAGCATTTATTTTTATTTCCACACGCCTGTTTAGCACCCTTCCCTCTGGATTGTCGGTATTATCCGCCGATACATTTGGTGCCGCTGGAGTAGCCTTGCCATACGATTTCAACAGCATTCTTCCTGCATCAATACCCTGACTTACAATGTATGCCTTACAAGCTTCTGCCCTCGATTGACCAAGTTTCAAGTTATATTCCTCAGTTCCCTTCGCATCGGTGTATCCATTTATATCCAATGTAAGAGATATGGTAGGATATTTTTTTAGTATGGAAACCACTTCGTTCAATACCGTAACACCTTCTTTTTTCACGATTGATTTATCAAAATCAAAATAAACAATCAGTGGCTTCTCGCTTATATTGATGGAGTCTTTTACCTGTTCTACACTCTTGGTAACTTCCACGGGTGTAGGGTTCAAGCAAATATTTATCGTATCTACCACATCTTCTGTCAATTCTTTTTTATGTGTAGGCACTGGCTGATTTGCTGTTATATATCCTTCTTTTGAAACTGCCAAACCGGTAACTCCCTTCGAAGATTTTATCTTGAAATAGCCCTTGTCATCCGTAGTTATTTTTGCACCTTGCTTTTTACGTTTCGCCCCTTCAATATTGGCACCAGCTATCGGGTTTCCAGTACTGCAATCCTTGATATAGCCAATGATGGATTGTTTATATTTCTTTGCCTGATAGGTCTTATTCAATGCAAAAATTTCCAGACAACAATCAGATGCTCTATCCGAACTTATATATGCTTTCTTCAATAAACTATCCGAAGAAGTACTAAAAAAGTAAATATCATCCTTCGGCGAGTTTACAGGGTATCCAAGATTTACGGGAGATTGCAAAGTGGTAATTTCTCCAGCGGAAGCATAAATATCAAAGCCCCCCATTCCATCGTAACCCTTACTGGCAAACACCAACATCTTGCTGGCCACGTGATAGAAAGGTGCTTCTTCATCTTCTTTTGTATTAATAGATTTTAGGTTGAATGGCTCGCCTACAGTTCCAGAATTATCCAAAGGGGCAGCCCATATATCATAGCCGCCTACACCGCCATCCCTGTTTGATGCAAACAATAAATACTTGCCATCCTGGGAAACCGAAGGCTGTATGGCATTGTATCCTGCCTTGTTTATTCTGTCGTCAAGCTTGGTTGGTTCGCCCCATTTACCATCGCTTTCCTTCTTGCTTACATACAATGCAATCGACAATTTATCATCGGAAGTGGTGCTTCTGCTAAAGAAAAGCTTGCTATTATCTGGTGTAAAGGCCGCTGTAGCTTCGTTGATGGACAACTTTGATGGAAACCTAAGCATGGTTGCCTTGCCACTGATAGAATCGTCGGTACTGATTGTATTGGCAAACAGGTGGTTTACGTGCATGTTTGTGCGGCTGTATTTATTTACCGTATCCACTATCCTTGCCGAAGTAAATATCAACGTGTCCTTGATGAACACCGGCGCATAAGCACCTTCAGCTTGGTCGATATTGCCCCTTAGTTTCTTTAAAGAAAACTGCTTTTGGCTTTCACTTCCCAACTGATTTTTTATATAACTGAGGGTAGCCAACTCCTTATTGCCCATTTCTACACGGGCATTATCTGCTTGGTTTTCGGCAATAAAGGTTTTAAATTGAGTGGTAGCCTCATCAAATTTGTTGTTGCTACGCAAACATACTCCGTACCAATATCTAGCGAGAGGGTAGGAGGGTGCAGGATTTTGCAATAAACGGGCATAACACTTCTCGGCACGCAGATAATGGTTCTGGTTACGATAGCTTTCTGCCATGTTATAGGCAATATGGTCTGTAACCAACGGACTGGTGGCAATAATGTTATCCGCCACCGCAGTACTATCTGCCTTTGCCGTAGGATAAATCTTTTTCTGACCATAAGGCGTAAAAGAAACAACTGGCTTCCTGATGCCCAGATAAATTTCGTAGTTAACGATGGCATTGTAATAATCGCCCTTATCAAAGAATTTATCAGCAGATTTTAGTTCGAATTTAGGCTGAGCCATTACGCTTATTTGCAGTAACAGACCGAGGCAGAGTATAATATTTCTTTTCATTGAAATGAGTTAATCAGTGGTAAAATAAGGTGGTGAATTTGTTTATTAAAATCAATAAATGGTAATCATTTAAAATTAAATAAACCAATCATTGTTTATCATTCAAATCATTTAATCAGTAATGCTAGAAGCGTGGGCATTTAAAGAAACCTTTTTGCCTTTTATGATCCATATACATCAATGATATTTCGGTGCTGTTGGCATTGCCATCAGCCAATGTTCCCAATTTAGAAGTATTTACATCGTAACTAAAGCCAAAAGTCAGTCCATCATAACTGATGCCCAAGTAAGGATACACCGCATCATTAACCCGGTAATTGATGCCCGCCGAAACATCCATGATTGATGTGGCAGCCATTTGTACATAGCCACCAATCATCGCTTCCGACACATTTCCTTGCCACATATACAAGACATTGGGTACAAGATGCGCCTTTTCGGACAGATAAATGTAAGCACCTGCGTGAGCCGTATAGCGTACCGGCAAAGTAGAATTATACGCCGAAGACAACGATGGATCTTTAGGGCTAGTGATGTGCGCCGCCGAAAACCCCGCAAATAGGTTCGCTTTCTTGTCAACATCTGCATCATAATATAGTACACCTGTGCTCATATCGAAAGAGGTGGCAGAAGGCTTTGCCGTACTTTCATTTACTGGAAGAGCAGGGTTATAAGTATCGTTCTGGTATTGGGAATTAACCTGTGCAGAGGAGAAATCAAATCGACGCCCAATGATGCCGGCTTGCATGGCAAAGGTTATTACCTTATCGCCTTCCCTTCCCAATCTGATACCAGAATAGGCAATGGACAGTTGGTCGTTATTATATTTATATCCAGCGGTTCCTGCACTTTGTTGTAGTAGGTTCAATCCAAAACTAAGGCTCTTATCGGTCGTTATATCAGCCGATAGCCCGATGGTAGAAAATCCATTACTTATATTACCCCACTGTTTTCTATCAATCACAGCTACCCTATAGTTTCCATCAATTGAACCTGTCAATGCAGGGTTCAACCACAACGGATACATGTAATACTGCGAAAAGTGTGGGTCTACTTGAGCATTCGATTTAAGGGCAACCAAACTAAGTAGGATAATTGCCAGGGTTGTTCTAATTCTACTCATTTTCTTATCTTATTAGATTGATAATTCCTTTTTTAATAATTGTTTGTCCTGTGGAAGCCACTGTTAGCCTAGCTATATAAACATAAGCACCTGGTGGTTGTGGCTTGCCTTTATAATCGCCTTTCCAACCATTTCCTTCATCATTTAAGCTTCCTGTAGATTCGAATAGAAGATTTCCCCATGAATCAAAGATGGTTAGTTTCACTGAATTATACACAGAAGAAAGACCCCTCACATAGAATACATCATTATTATTTCTATCACCATTAGGGCTAAAAAGATTTGGGATAAATACTTCCTGCGAAGAAACAGTTATTGGGTAATAAGCAGTATCGCTACCACATGGCGCATTAGGAATAGTGTAGGCAACAGTTGCTGTGCCAAGAGCTACTCCAGTAACTTTTCCGCTGTTATCTATAGTGGCAGTTGAGGTAGGGGTAATACTCCATGCGCCATTTAAAGTAGGGTCTGTTAGTGTAATTGACTGGTTAATTTCTACCGCAGATGATCCACTAATAGGAGAAACCGTAGTTTTTGGTGTGATGGTTAGCACTAAAGTGGCAGCACTATCACAGCCTACACTATTGGTTAAATGTACGGTGTATGTTCCTGCGGCATTATAAGTCTGATTGTTCCAGCTATAAGGTAAGCCAGAAGTGCATACACTAATAGGTGTAGAAGAGGTGGTGCCTGCTGTTAATGACAGAAGCAATGTAGCTACACTATCACAACCCGCACTGCTGGTAAGGTGTACAGAATAAGTACCAGCCACATTATACGTCTGCCCGTTCCAAGTATATGGAAGACCAGCAGGACAAACACTTACCGAAGTATTGGAAGTAAGCGTGGCAGTTACTGTTAATACCAATGTGGCAGCACTATCACAACCTGCACTATTGGTAAGGTGAACGGTGTAAGTTCCGGCAGTATTATATGTTTGACCATTCCATTTGTAAGGTAAACCCGCAGGACAAACACTTGCTGAAGTAGAAGAACTGCTAGGCAATTTTATAGATAATACCAACGTAGCAATACTATCGCAGCCCTTGCTATTGGTTAGTTTGGCAGTGTATGTACCTGCGTTGGTATAGCTTGTTCCATTAAAAGAATAACTAGTGCCTTGACAAATACTTATTGGGGTACTTGAGGTTGAACTTGCATTAATGGTTATACTAGTTGTATAAGGGCAAGCATAAATAGAGCCATTCAGTGTGTAAGTAACTGTGTAAGTATTTGCCTTACTTTTGGTAAGATCTATCTGTCCAGTTTTACTATCTATAATCAAATCTGTTGAATTGGCAGAATAAACTCCTCCTTCATTATCACCTGTTTGGGTAACGCTAGCAGTACCCGTATTACAAAAAGGATTGCCAGAATAGTTGATTGAGCTATTCAATACCTTTATCTTAACACTATCAGATGCTGTTGAGCATCCAAAAGTAGTAGCTTTTACTGCGTAAGAGTTAGTGGTTGTTGCCGAATAAGTAGCACTATTTGTACCTACATTTCCTTGCGCACTACCCCATTGATAACTTGCACCACTGGTTAATGTGGCGGGTGTAATAGTTAATGTTGCAGCCGAACCATTACAAACTGTATCAACCGAAGATATAATAACTGGTTTGGTTGGGTAAGGATGAACATTAACCAATATGGAAACCGTATCACTTTCGCAACCATTAGTGTTATTAAATTCAGTTATTAAATATCTTGTAGAACCTACTGTATTTACATTTACAACAGGGATAGTTAAACTGAAATTATTATTGGATGGCGGAATGTTTGGTGGCGTAAACCAGTGTAGTACATCATTGGTAGGGTCATTAATGCCAACCGAAAAGGAAAAAGGTTGACCAATACAAATATCATTGGGTGTTACGGGGTTTGCAGGAGGGGTAGGGCGTTGTGCAACACCACTTTCTGCAATACTTGCTGCATCATAAATGGTAAAACTGCCGCCAAGATAGTTTACAATGGTATTGGTGCTAAATGTATTATCCTTTAAAGCGTTGGGTGATAATGTATGGGTATATAAGTCCAAAGGATATACATTGCCATTATTGCTTAGTGCGAAGGTCTGGTTGTTTTTACATGGAACGTTTACACTCGATATGCCAAATATCTTCTTCTTAGGGTCAAAAGAAAATAAGGTATCCTGAACCGCGCCAGATTTGAGATTTATTTTTATTATTCCTTGGATTGTAGATGCTGCATTTTCTACAGTCTCATACAAATCTCCTCCCCAAAATATCAAGTCGCCACCACAAGTCCATGCCGTACCCTGACTGTTTACAAGTGAAATAGAAGCAGGTTGTTTTGTAACAGGCAAACTTGGGTTGTAAATGTCTACAAAAGTGCCATCTCCTGCATAAATAACGCCTTTGTTATCTACAGTAAGTCCAAAAGATTTGTTATTGGGAAATTGGTACAATGCCTTGGCGTTCATTGTAACGGTAAGGGTTGTCTTATTATAGTATCCGCTCCAAAGCAATCCATTACTTTCCGAAATATATATTGAGTCTTTATTTAAGGCAATGGACAAAGCCTTGGTGTAGGGTGTTTTTTTAGGAAGTATGGTAATAGGTTTGGGCACACCAAACGTATCAGCCTTACTGTCAACATTTACGCTGTATAGTTTGCCTGTACTGGTTAAAAAGATAAAGTTGCCATTTTGGGCATACGCAAAAAGCCCCAAAAGGGTAAAGAAGGTTAGGGTAAACAGCCTTTTCATTATAAAAAGTTTAGTAAAGAAGTAAAAGAATTGCAAAATAGCAATCTAAATTGATATAAATAACAAATTATCTTTTTGTTAATGAATATTTAATAGAGGATGACCATTTATTCAATCGTGCTGCTTGATAATGTTGTTACATTTAACAATTGGCAATATCTTCCAGCTAAAAACCAAAAGCCCTGCAACATATCAAATGCTACAGGGCTTTTTGGTTATTAATATTATGAGACTATTGTTTCTCCAAATTAATGTTTTGAAGCACCGCATTATCCTTACCAATCACTATATACCTAACGGCACTCATTTACCTCGATTTTAACCCTTGATTGAGATTATATAGCAATGAGCATATCTAGCTAAGGCAAAGGAAGGTGATAGCTAGGGCAGCTGGTGTATGTAGCTAGGGCAGTTGGTGTATGTAGCTAGGGCAGTTGATGTATGTAGCTAGGGCAGTTGGTGTATGTAGCTAGGGCAGTTGGTGTATGTAGCTAGGGCAGTTAGTGTATGTAGCTAGGGCAGCTGGTGTATGTAGCTAGGGCAGTTAGTGTATGTAGCTAGGGCAGTTAGTGTATGTAGCTAGGGCAGCTGGTGTATGTAGCTAGGGCAGTTAGTGTATGTAGCTAGGGCAGTT
>JANYEU010000001.1 GCA_025362915.1 Chitinophagaceae bacterium
GATAAGCTAAAACTAATTTTAAATAGTTTTACTGATGCTGTTTTACTTGAATCGAAGGACAGAACCATAGAATTTGTAAACCACTCTTTTTGCAATCTATTCAAAATAAAACTACCCATTGAATCTGTTATTGGGTCTAACTGTGAGGAAGGGGTTATAGCTGCCAGTTTCCAATTTAAAAATCCATCACGTTTTATTTATCGCATCGAAGAAACCATTGAAGAACAGATACCTATTAAAGGGGAGCAAATTATTTTAAGGGATGGTCGCCTGTTTTACCGTGATTATTCGCCCATAATTGTTAACAATATACTTACGGGGCATCTATGGGTTTACAAAGAAATTTTGCCTGTAGTTCATCCTGTCAATGAAATCAAGCAACCAGTTACAAACTTGTTTGAGGAAGTACTAAATGTCATTAATATTGATATTTCTGTTCTTGATCATCAAAGAAGATACATTTATATAAATAAATATGCACTTCCTGATAACAAGAAAAGGGATTTTTTAATTGGTAAAACAGCTTTAGAGTATTATAAATATTTTAGTATTCAGGTAGGTGATGGTACCATTAAAGAGGAGTGTTTTTATAAGACACTATCCGAAGGGATTGTAACAAGCTTGGAAGAGAACTCGAAAGATTTTATGGGTAATGAATGTTACAAAAGGACAACATTCTATCCCTTGACAAATAATAATGGAATTGTAGAAAAAGTACTTGCATATTCTATTGATATTTCAAATGAAAAAGAGGCAGAAGCTAGGTTAAAAGCTGACATTAACTCCTTTAAACATTCCTTAAATAGTATTAATGAAGCGGTCTTGGTTGCAAATGGAAACTTAGAACTAACTTATACAAATAACAGTTTTCAAAAATATTTGTTAGGGGAAACGTCGGGAGAACATACTATTTTTGATTGTATTTCGTTTCAGAATTATGATTTCTACAAACATTTGTTCTCCGTTCTATCAGGAGATAGTCAGGAAATAGGGGGGAGGGTTAAATTAACTGGGAAAAATGACTCTACAAATTGGTATAAATACAGTATAAATAAAGGAATATCAGCGAACGACAATAAACAAAGTGGCATAGTGGCAGTACTAAATAACATATCAGGGGAGGTGCAATTGGAGGAGAATTTATTGGAGGTTGTTAAGCGCGAAAAGGAATTAAACGAGCTTAAGTCTGCATTTGTAAACATGGTTTCTCACGAAATGAGAACGCCACTTGCCATTATATCTTCCTGTGCTGAGCTTATACAATTGATGCTTGCGAGTGGAAAGCCTAAAGAAGAAATTGAAAATTACGCCAATCATATTATCAGTGAGGTAGAGAGAATGACCGCTTTTATGAATGATATACTGATTATCAGTAAAATAGAAGCTGGAAAGATAGAATTTAATCCAGAAGCTATTTCTTTGATTAGCTTTTTGGATGATATTATTAAAAAATCTTACCTGCCTTGGAAAGACAATAGAAACCTTTCACTTTCTGTAAAGGGTAAAGAAAAGGTTTTCTCTTTTGATAACAAGATGCTGAGGCACATACTACAAAATTTGTTGGATAATGCCTTTAAATATTCCACAAACAAGGTGGCACCAAAACTAAGGGTAAGCTATAGTAATAGCTATGTTACTTTTTCAGTGATAGACTCGGGTATCGGCATACATCCTGACGACATCCAAAAGCTATTCTCCTCCTTTTCCCGTGGACGTAATGTGGGCAATATAAACGGAACGGGCATCGGATTGGTAGTGGTAAAATACTTTGTAGATCAACATAAGGGTTCTATCGGCGTAAGGAGCAAATTGGATGTTGGTACTATCTTCTCCATAAAAATACCCTACTAAACATACATGCTTAAGAAAATAATTCTAGTAGTGGAAGATGAGCATTTCCTTTTGGAAATTACCACGTCTATCCTTCAATTGTATGGGTTTTATACACTTTCTGCTTCCAATGCGCTAGAAGGGCTGCAAGTGGTTTCCGAAACCCGACCAGACTTGATTATAAGCGATGTGATGATGGGGGAGATAGATGGCTTCCAGTTTGTAAAAATGCTAAAGGCAAACCCATTATATAACGATATTCCAGTAATACTTCTTACGGCCCTTGCTGATGTGGTAGATAAAAACAAAGGAATGGCTTCGGGTGCACAAGCTTATATCACCAAACCGTTTAATGGTAAGGAGCTTGTAAAAACCATCAATCAATTGTTGCAATAGTTGATGTATCGGATATTTAAAATCCTTTAAGGTCTTTTACTTTAATCACACACAGATAGACTATTACTAGCTAAACATGCCTTAACTAACCAAAGCTAAAGGGATTTTGCTTTATATCTGAAAGACTAAGTTCCAAATCTGCAATCAACCTATTACCAAGTCCGGATTGCTGTTTATCGTACCATTTCTTTGCTGCTTTTGTATCTTCTAAGGTGCTTGGCAAAAAAATGATTTTATACCTTTTCATCTTCTGTTTTCAGGCGGGTAAAAAAAGTTTCTTCTTCAATGCCAATAGATGAGTCTGCACGATAAGCCGCCAAACGTTAATAGATTCTTCTTGTTGCCAAGCCGGTATGGGTTGTTCTAGTATCTCAATGGCATCCAAAAGCTTTAAGTCTTCAATTATTGCTGCGGCGTATTCTTTTTTCATGGCTATCTGATAAATGCTATTATTCATAAATATCATTTTATTCAAATCTTCGTATAAACCGCCATGCCTTGTTTCCAAATTTGTTCATTATACAAATATTGGCAAGTAATCTTAGCGAATGAACGCGCGAAACGCGCGCACTAGCCCTTGTAGATTTTAGCGAGTTTGACGCGGACTAGCCGGGGATACTTCATAATACTTTTGGTGTATAAACTTTGCAACAAGGTTGTTTTTTATAGCATGTAAAAAAGTATTGAAATGTTCGATACCACTTGGTTTTCTACTCTCAAAAAACACTGATGTTTCAAATTGTTTCGAAAGATTTATAGCATTATGAATCTGATAACTTTCTAATAAGCGATTGTTAATAATTTCATCATAACCTTTTTCTATGTAGTACTTGTATCCTTCATTTCTATTACATTTTATTTCAATTCCAAATTGTTTGAAAATCCCTTTAATATCTCTTTGAAAAGTCCTCTTTGAAGTAGTTAAATCATTATCATTATAGTCTGAATATAAATTCAGGTGGTCATATATTTCTTCAAAAGTAGCTGGTGCTTTTTGAAGTTTTTTTATGACACGGTCATAACGATTTAATGTTATTTCGATTGCCATTTTATTGTTTTTCGTAAACACTCCAGTATTTTTTTGAATCTTCAAAGATACTTTCTACTTTATTTTTTCTATAATCTTTATCTTTTAACTTGAAAATTTCATCTGGGCTTAAGTTATAGAATTGAAAAACTAACTTGGTAGCCTTATTTTCAATTCTACCAAACTCAGGATAAGCATTATATAATACTTGCAGGGCTTCGTTATGTTCGGGTGAAATAATATTTATAGGTTTCTCATCCTTATCAACAATTTCTATAGTCACATCGAAATCATAGTTATTTTGAATAAGCCCTGAAAACTGAACAAATATGTTTTCATTATAGGTGTGTTTGAGTTTGCGTTTTTCATTTTCTTCCTTAATATCTTCAACTAGCAAATTGAATATTTCTTCTTTAAGTTGTTGATAAGTATTAATTAATTGTTGAACACTCTTGAAATTTTCTTCCGAACGTGTTATAATATCTTTTATATCGTTTTCCATTTTTTTTGTATTCGTTTCCTTATTTAATGTAAGAATCTTTAATAAATATTGATATTGGTTAATTGCTTCACGAAGCACAGTAACATTTTCCACCTTCGTTTTGCATTCCTCTAACCAGCAAATAATATCTTTTTTATAACTTAGGCAAGTTATTTTATCTATGGCTTCTTTCTCTAGTTTCCCTATTGTACATCCTTTAGGCTTAGCGCCATCGAGTGTTAAATAGACCAATTTGAATTTTCTATCATTCTGGTTATGATATTTTGCTCCAAAAGTGTGATAACGTTGCAGTTGGTTTGGTTGGTCTAAAGCATATATTTTATTTTCTATTAAAATTGCATTTCCATGTTTATCTTCAATTACCAAATCAATCCTACCACCAGTTTCGTAATTGCAATCAACAATGCCAATATGCCTTTCAACAATTATAAATGCAGAATCCAAATTAATCAATCCCTCACAATTTATTTTCTTTAAAAACAGTTCTAAAAATAGTGTACCTTGTAAATGTTCGCCTTTAGGGTTTAGCAGGGCATAAAGAAATGCGGAATGTGTTTTGTTCTCTTTGCTTTCCATCCCCAATATTTGAAATATATTAAATCTTTCTCCTGTGGCTTTAGCTTGCTTATCATATTCTGAAACAATTGTATTTACTTCATTAAGCAGCGATTGATATTTTTCTATTTCCATATTATATTTCGAATTTTTGTTTTTCCTGTAACCACATTTTCAGCATTTCAGTATCCAAAGCACTAAAGCAATCTATCATTTTTAAACCTGGATATTTTTTGGCAAATGTATCTGCAAATATGAAGTTTACATTTTTATTAATTTTATTTTCCTTTATAAATTGATAGCTTGCCAAGCTAGGTCTAGTACCTTCAAAATTATACGGAACTGTACAAATAATAGTATATTTTTTATTTTCAATTTGAAGCATAGAGGAAATTATTGTTAATAAAGCAGTGCCTGTTACTCCTCCTAATCCTGCCAATAGAACAAAATGGTCATTTGTATTTGTTATATCATAGGATTGTTCTTGTAATTGACTTTTTATTTCATCCCAACTTTCTTCCTCTGTACGTTTCTTGTGCCAATAACAAGAGTCGATTTTTTTATTTTTTGATAGAACTACATGTTCCTTTAAATCTATGTTTATAGCTGTAAACGTTCCATTTACAATATGCTTACGAAACTCCAATAAAGCCTTATTCCCTGCACTTCCTAAACCAATAAAATGAAATTTTGGATGTTGAATTGGTTTAGCAGACAATTCAATTTTAGGTAATAATGCTATAGCACCAACTGCTGAAATATTTTTTAGAAAGTCCTTTCTATTCATAACTGCTTTTATGCAAAAATCACATTCAACTACGACAATACATGTCGTTTGAAAATTATTTGTCAAAAATAAACTGTCTAAGGAATTAGAAGTATAAGAATACCATCGCCGAGTAGGGAACACTAAAACCAAATAACTTCCACTCCCCAAATAATAATTCCCCCATCCCAGTAATATATAATTTCTGCCTTATAGAACATCAGCTAATGAGGAGTACGAACAATAGCTAATTTTCTTCTTTCCCGCCAATAATCCCCCTTTTTCAATATTTCTTTTGGTATGATGAATGTGTTGCCCAGTACCTTTGAAATCTAACAATAAGTACCTAAGGAATACTTAACACATCGATTTGCTTTTTTCTTTCTCTTTCACCTGCATCCCACACTCTACAAGGGGCCTTGCAGCAATCCACACAGTTTGTTTTTCAATTCATTTTTGTAGTTCTTTGGCTTATTACCTCTTTATTTCGCTTGTTTTAAAATATATATTGCCCCACGGAGAATATTTATCTCCCATAAATAATAGAGTTTATGTCAGTTTAATTACAGGGTAATTAAAGGGCTTTCTTTCGACCCTAAAGTTATGCAAAGCGGCACAAATAGCAAAAATCTTGTACGGATATTTGTTTTTTCTTAACCTGCATTCATCCTTGACAATCCTG
>JANYEU010000021.1 GCA_025362915.1 Chitinophagaceae bacterium
TAATAATTTAGCTTTAGGTCATATCTTCCCAGCTAGTCCTCGTGACTTTGGCTGCTAGTGCACGCCTGTGGCGTGTTGAGTTGCAAAATGTGAGATGAGTACAGTAAGCAAGCTTTTTATTGAAGCGAAACACACGCGAAATGCGTGGTGCAGCCATCGTAGATTGTAGCGAGTTTGGCGCAAACTAGCGGAAGCTGCACATTATAAACTTGGCTATGAATAAAATAGCAGCAATATTGCAATCATCAACTTCGGTTATCGGCTGAGGGAACTCGAATTCCCCAACAACGCCAAGCCTTGTTCGTTGGCAGAAATGCAAAGCGACAACCTGAAACTAAAACTTGAACAATTCCTATTAAATTTGCACCATGAAATTTGTAGATATAACTAATGACATAGCATTCAGAAAAATATTTGGAAATGAAACCAAGAAAAAAGCTTTGATTTCGTTTCTCAACGCAGTCATTGATTTTCCTAAGAATGAGCGAATAATAGATGTTGAAATCACCAATCCATACCAACTAGGCAAACTTAGTGGGGGGAAATCCACCATAGTTGACGTGAAGGCAAAGGACGAGAAAGGGAATATCTTCATTGTTGAAATGCAAATTGCCGAATTTGACTTCTTTCATAAACGCATATTATATTACACTTCACAAAGCTATGTATCGCAAATTGACAAAGGCGTTGAGTACAACAGGTTGAAACCTGTCTATTTCATTGGTATCCTTGAATTTGAAATCGGACAGAACCCAAACTATTTCAGTAGGCATAAAGTGCTGGACATCGAAACAAAGGAACAAGTGATAGAAGATGTCGAATTCAACTTTATTGAACTGCCCAAGTTCGACAAAACGATTGACCAACTGGAAACCAGCATAGACCAATGGACATATTTCATCAAGAATGCCGAAAACTTGACTTTGATACCCGAAAGCGTAAAGGACGAAGGTTTGAAGGAAGCCTACACGGAGGCAGACAAACAAAATTGGACAAAGCAAGAGTTGGAAGACTACGAACGGGCATCAATCAAGGAACGTGACGAAATAGGCAGGATTGAATTTGCAGAGAAGAAAGGTAAAATAAAAGGTAAAATAGAAGGTAAAATAGAAATAGCAAGACAAGCAAAATCAATGGGGCTTTCTATATCGGACATTACAAAATTGACAGGACTTACAAGCGAAGAAATTGAAAGACTCCAATAATGCACTTCTGCCAACATCAGTATTGCAAATATGGCTGCGGGACGGAACAAACTCGGCTTCAGCACTTTCTTTAAGCTTTAGTTTCGGCTGACCGAACATCATTGGGATTCGGTTCATATATTTGGCTTTTGTAACAAGTATTAAGCTTTAGTTGTCGGCGGACGGAATGTTCTTGCTAGCCACATTCTCAAGCCCTGTTCGTTAGCTGCTACTTTACCGAGACACTCTACAACAGACAAACTATTTTATCTTGACAACCACTTTTCCTTTTGCTCTTCCTGCTTCTACACAAGACATTGCTTCATTTGTTTCTGCAAACGGAAACACTTTATCTATAACTGAGCGAATGATCCCAGCTTCAATTAAAGTCGTAATTTCCGCTAACTGCTTTCCGTTGGGTTGCATAAACAGGAATGAGTAATATATCTGCAACTTTTTGGCTAATCTTTTAATTTTAAAACTCAATAATCGCATTACATTTTTTAACAACCAATTTAATCCAGCTTGGTTTGCATAATCAACGTCAGGCGGACCCGAAATAGAAATTGCTTTGCCATTTGGCTTTAATATTTTTATCGCTTTCTCCAATGTTTTAGTATCCTGACTATTCAACACCAAGTCATAATCTTTTAATATCGTTTCAAAATCTTGTGATTTATAATCAATAATTAAATCAGCACCGATATTTTTTACCAGATCATTATTTGCAGCACTTGTAGTGGTAGCTACATAAGCACCCAAATGTTTTGCCAACTGAATAGCAATGGTACCAACTACTACCGCTTGCAGAGTGTGGATAAAGATGGTAGTAGCAGCTATAGTAAAGTGGTAAGTGTAAACTTTAGTGACAAACAATCTTTCTCTATCATCCCTAACCCTGCAAAAGATTTTACAACCATCAGTTTCAGTAAAACGGTGGACAAAGCAACCATTGCAGTTTACGACATTACAGGCAAGGCAGTCATTATGCAGTCACTAAGTGGGGCAAACGCTTACAAACTAAATACCCAAACATTTACTAACGGTGTTTATATGATAAAAGTAAACACAACCACAGGTAGCTACAATGAAAAGCTGTTGATAAACAAATAGTGGTTAGACTTGTACCTGCTCTTCGAGGCTTGTAGCCTCGAAGGTCTATTTTGTTGCTAAAAGCAACGGAGTATGCCTACGAAACTGCAAGTTTCGTAGAGCCTCCAGCTAGTTTGTGGTTTATTATAAAATGGAGGATAGCTATAATGGATAAAAAAACATCGTCTTATTACCCATCTCTTTTAGAGTGTATAAATAATTTTCGCAGGTATGAATCCCTATAAGGGCTTTGAGCCCGTACAGGGTTAGCTATGGAATTAATTATAGCGAAAATTATTTATACGCCCTCTCTTTAATTATCCTACAATCCTTTCCAAGGCTTATCTTATATTTGCAGCCTTTATTAATATTTTCTACTCATTTATATGACTTTACCCATTGTAGCTTTCGGAAATCCTGTACTGCGTAAACATGCCAAAGACATTACCCCCGATTACCCAGATTTGAAAAAGTTTATTGATGACATGTGGGAAACCATGTATAGCAGCAAAGGCGTAGGGCTTGCAGCACCGCAGGTAAATAAGGCAATCAGGCTTTTTGTGATGGATAGCAAACAGATATTTGAAAATCAGGACGATGAAGATAGGGGCAAATACGATGATGAACCGGGCATCAGAAAGGTGTTCATCAATCCTGAGATAATAGAACTTTCGGGTAATGAATGGGCTTATAACGAAGGCTGCCTGTCTATCCCTAAAATACGGGAAGATGTGTACAGGCCAGAAGCGGTATTGATAGAATACCTGGATTCTACCTTTACCTTACGAAAGGAGCTATATACCGGACTTACATCCCGCATCATCCAACACGAATACGATCATCTGGAAGGGAAATTATTTATAGATTACCTGAAACCATTACGTAAGAAGATGCTGCAAGGCAAAATAAACGATATCAGTAAAGGAAAGGTGAAGGTTGATTACAAAATGAGCTTCTCCAAATAATGAAAAACATACTCCTTCTCATTTGTCTATCTTGTTTTAAACTGGTGTTGGCACAGGATACAACAATTGTTTTTGAGAATAGAAGGATGACTTTGCCAGAAGTTATCATACGGAATAATCTTGATTATCGCAAACTGATCAAACAGATAAAAGAGGATACCACCTTTTATAAAGCCTTTAAAAATCTGCGCATACTGAATTATAGTTCTTATAACGACATCCAAATGCTGGATAAGAAAGGAACTAGGCAAGCATCCTTATTTAGTAAAACCCAACAGATGCGTGCCAATGGCTGCCGCACTATGAAGGTATTGCAGGAAGAAACCACCGGCGACTTTTATACCAAAGAACACGATTATAATTACTTTACGGGCAAACTATACGCGGCATTGTTCTTTACAGATGGAAAGGTTTGTGGAGAGACAAACATTGTAGGCAATGCCGCACTAACTACAGAAAACAAAACGGGACTGGATAAGCACAAGCAGCAATTGAAGATGCTATTCTTTAATCCGGGTAAACGTATTCCTGGTATTCCCTTTATTGGTAACAAATTAGATTTGTACGATGGTCATGCACATACTCTGTACGATTACAGGCTGGATAAGGATGAATATAATGGTAGGAGCTGTTATGTGTTTTCGATAACACCAAAAGATGATTTGGGTCCCTTGCGGGATGATGTGGTGGTGGATGGAATGACTACCTGGTTTGATGAGAAGAGCCTGGAAGTGCTGCGCCGCAATTATTCATTGAGTTTCAGGGCGGGATTATATGATTTTGATGTGAGTATGGAAGTGGAAATGACCCATTATAATGATATACTGGTGCCTAAAGTACTGCGGTATAAAGGCAACTGGGACATCATCCTTAAAAAACGTGAGAGGGGCGTATTTACGGCTACGCTGTTTGGGTTTTCAAGGGAGTGATAACAGAGAACAAAACCGCAAATCGGATTATAAATCTCTCAGGAAATCGTTTAATGATTGTTTATCTATCTTATTAGGTATAATAGTGAAAGGCTTGCTATCCTTTACTGTTAAAGAACTATCACCTAAATAATAAGTGCCTCTTATTTTTGATATGGAAACTATTGTAACCTTGGCGTTGACTGGTATGTCGGCAATTCCATAACTTTTTCCCAATGAATTTGCTTTTAGCCTGACTACTGTTTTGTAATTATCAAAAACTGCATATACCAATGTATTCTCGTTGGTATATCTAAGGGGAAGAAATACATTTAATCTTGTTTTGGGCAGCGAGTTGTTTTTATCTAAATAATAGGCGCAACCAAACATCCTTGTTCTGTTGGTAGAAATTTGGTAACCAACTGTCTTTCTTTGAGTGTCTCTGTAGGGTAATACATAGCCATATATATTAAAACCTATATTGGTGAACCATGCAGAATCCTTACTATTTGAAGTAATGGGTTGAAATGAAACGTAATTCATCATTTGATTTGTACTAGCTGCCTTAACCCTAACTTGTATCGGCGGGGAAAACGGATTCCAGAATACTTCCTTTCCGTTATACTTTAATTTAATATTTATGAAAGCTCCGATGGCAAGCAAATAGTTATTATTGTTGCTGATACTAACTGTTGATGCATGAAACCTTATCAAATCCCCTTTTGTAGCTAATATTCTTATTTCTGCTTTTATCTTGGTAGATTTCCTTATCGTTGTAGAGGGGTCGTTGGCGTTGGTCATACATCCCCCAACCGGAAAATTAATCATTATGCTATCACCAAGGGAAATGCCATTGGCATTGTCATGGTCTGATGCACAGTTGAAACTATCAACCACCAAAGGTTTATCGAGGCTATCGATAATTTTAGGAATCGTATCAACTGCAGCCCAAGTGGTATCATCCACAGGACCAAGTACCACTGTCTCAATCGGAGACTTGGTGCAGCCTTGCATGAATAGCATCATGCAAAAACCCAATAATACTGTGAATAATATTCCTTTCATAATTATATAGATGCCTCTAGTGTATTATTTGATGCTTTTAGTTGGTATTCTGTACCTGATTCCGCAGTTGATACCCGCAGAATTGAACCGTTGATCATACCCAATTGCCGAAGTGCTGTTGTTTCCTAATGCATACCTGTAATATGGCTCGGCAAAAACATCCATACCTTTTCCTATGTTGTATAATAAGCTCAAACTGCCATAAATACTACAGTTTGCATTGCTCCTAAAGAAGCCAGATGATTGTTTTACACTTAATGGAACAATAGCGTAAGAGTTATCCAAAGTCTGTCCTTC
The DNA here is from genome assembly GCA_025362915.1 of Chitinophagaceae bacterium. Taxonomy (GTDB): domain Bacteria; phylum Bacteroidota; class Bacteroidia; order Chitinophagales; family Chitinophagaceae; genus Parasediminibacterium. The sequence continues at coordinate 5,512 of JANYEU010000021.1, forward strand.
GTAGTAGGTGGCAAGATTTAATATGATACCGCCATTAACAGCCACATGCCATTTGTTATTGCCTTTTTCCCAACTGGCAATCAATGGGATTTCTATGCTCTTGTAAGTGTTAAAAACAGTTCTCAATGTATAGCCACCTACTTGTTGGATAGTAGAAGTGTCATTTTGATAAACTGTTGCACCAGAATTATCTGTATAAGACCGAACACTGACAACTGTTATATTCTTAACATCATTTTGCTTGATATACCTGAATCTTTCTGTTGATTCCTTGAATTGTACACCACTTTTAATTGAAAAGTTATTGCTAATACTCTTACTTATCCTAAAGCCAGCAGTGTAACCACCAATAGATTTATTTGAACTATCCTGAGAATGCAAATAGCTTGCACTAACTCCGTTGGCACTAACCTGTTTCATATCGTAATCTGGTGATGCGTAAAATTCCACAGACCAACCTTTGTTTTTAATGTTAGGTAAATGTATGGTTGTAGATGTGTTGTTAGCAGATTGAAGTGTTTTGTTGACTGTCTTTGAGTCTGCTAAATCAGATTCAGATAAAACGATATTTCCTTTCACAAAGAAGTGCGTAAGGCTATTATCCATTGCATCATTAGCCATGGTTGTTTCTTTTGCAACTGGCGATAAAGGAAGCTGGGTAGCTCTCTTTTCTTCAGTTTGCAAGCTGGATACTTTGTCTGTAATTGCCGTTGAAGTATTATTAACTGATTTAGGTGCTTCCTCACCCATCCTATTTACTGCAACAGGGTTGGCAAGTTCTTTTTTCTCTACCTTACTGTAGTGGTTATAATTATCAGTCGTTTCTATCGCAACACTGCTATTCTTTTGTATAGTACTTTCCTTCTTGGCAACAGCAGAAATCAAATGCTTTTCATCTGCCCGTTTATCATCACTATTTGAGGTATGTGTTACTGCTTTTGTGCTTATACCTTCAGTAGGCTGATCAGGTTTAAGTATTGTATTTGTTACAGTGTTATTTGTTTTATTAATCTTATAATTATTATCAGCAACCGAATTGTTTTTTTTTGTTGCCCAATAGCCAGAGGTTAGTAAAGCACCCACTACCAACCCTATTACCGCCGATTGCAAATAACCATTCTTCCAGAAGGGGAGGGGCTTCTTCTTCTCTTTATCCGCTACAATCTTTTCCCACAAACCCTGTGGCACAGAGCTTTCATAATCGTGTAGCTTATCTTTTACATAATTGTCGAATAAATTTTCGTTCATCACACTGCGATTTTTTCAAGTTGAATAATTTGCTCTTGCAGTAATCTTCTTGCCTTTACCAATTGACTCCTGCTAGTACTTGCCTGAATGCCAAGCAACACTGCTATTTCATCATGACTGTAGCCTTCAATAACATTCAGGTTAAATACTGCCTTATAACCTTCTGGTAATTGGTTTATCAGTTTCATTAATTCATCCGATCCCAAGTTGCTGTATACATAAGGCTTCAGTTGTGGTTCGTTGGTGTACTTTATTTCTATTTCCTTAAATTGTAACTTTCTTTTTTGTAGGTGTTTAAGGCAAACATTTACCACTATCCTTCGCATCCATCCTTCAAAAGACCCTTCAAATTTAAATTGGTGTACATTGTTGAAAACCCTTACAAACCCTTCTTGTAGCATATCTTCTGCCTCCATTGCATCTATGGCATATCGTAGGCACACAGTCATAAACTTACCAGCATATTGCTCAAAAAGCAAACGTTGGGTTTGAGGGTTCTGCTCAATGCAACCTTTTATAAGTTCGTACTCAGACAAATGATATAAATATTTGAGGATGCTCACATACAGTTGATACAGTCGCTATTCTTAGTGCTGCCTGTTTGTGCTAAATTCGGTATAAAAGTAATATTATAATTTAAAAGGCAGACTCTTTCTGGTTCTTTTTGTTTAATCTGCTGTAAGAAACTGGCTATTTATATAATCCACCACATCAATAAGGCTATTTGTTTCTTCATATATTTTCAGTTGCCTGTCTGCACCCGTGCCACGTTCCAACATCTTTTCTATAAAGTTTATTACGTGGCGGCTGCCCAATTCGTCCACAACATCATCCACAAAATCCAGCAGTTCCAGTATCAGTCTTCTGGTAGGCACTTCTGTTTCCTTACCAAAATCTATCATGTTCCCATCAATGCCATACCTGCTAGCCCGCCATTTGTTTTCATTAATCAATGCCCGTTGATAGATGATAAAGTTCAGGTTCTGATTCCTTAGCTTATATAGTTTGGCACAAATGGCCTGAAAAAGGGCTGTAATGGCCATTGTTTCGTTGATGGTCATCGGCACATCGCACACCCTGAATTCTATGGTGTTAAAGAAAGGATGCACCCGCATATCCCACCAAATCTTCTTGGCATTATCTATACAATTGGTCTTGATAAGTAGGTTGATATATTGGTCGTAAGCTTCTATATTCTCAAAATATTCCGGAATGCCGGTACGGGGGAACTTGTCAAATACCTTGGATCGATACGATTTATATCCAGTAGAACGTCCTATCCAGAAAGGGGAATTGGTACTGAGTGCATACACATGTGGCAAAAAGTAGCGCGCAGTATTGGCAATATGCAATGCCAGATTTCTATCGGTGATGCCAATATGAACATGTAAACCAAAAATCAGGTTGCTCCGGGCAGCCTCCTGCAATTCATTCACTATTTCCTGATACCTGATGTTGTCTGTAATCAATTGGCTATGCCAATGGCTGAACGGATGCGTACCACTTGCCCCCACCCACAGCCCCATACTACCGGCTATTTCTGCAATATTGCCGCGCAGGCTTGCCACATCCATCAGTGCCTCGTCAATATCCTTACATATATCCGTACCCACTTCTACCACGGCCTGGTGCATTTCGGCTTTCACCTTATCCTTCAGTAGTTTTTGCCCTTCCTGCACTATGCGCTGTTCATGGCTTTTCAGTTCGCGGGTGGTGGGGTCTATCACCATGTATTCCTCCTCTATCCCTATTGTGAAGCTGCTTAAGTTCAAATTGCTCATTCAGTTTTTTTTTGAATTAGTGTTGGTAATTTATTAATTATCAATGGTTATCTCATTTTTCACAAACCGTCCCCATGTATTCTTTCCGTCCTGTGTTTTGGCTATTGCATAGTTGGCCATTGTTTCCACCACCCATTCAAAGTTGGCTTCCCCCACACTTTCCCTATCGGCATCCGGTGCAGGATTACAGAAATCTATGGCATAAGGCACCCCATTGCGTAGCGCCAATTCTACCGTATTAAAATCGTAACCCAGCCATTCATTTATTTTTATCACCAATGCTTCCATCTCTGCTTTCTTTTCAGGAGAGGGAGAAAAGGTAGCCGCATAACGCAGATGGTGTGGGTTTCGGGGTTCGTAAGGCATGATTAATACTTCTTTTCCACCAATGCAATAACAACGGTAATATTCCTCAAAAACAATCTCTTCCTGCAATAACATCACTAATTGACCCGTTTCGGCGTGTTTGCTAAAAAAATCTGCTTGGTCGGTCACCCTATAAACATTCTTCCAACCGCCGCCCGCAAAAGGTTTCATATAGGCAGGAAACCCTACATAGTTAAAGATAGTTTCCCAATCCAGCGGATAAGAAAGGTTACTGAATGATTGGGCAGAAGTATCGTCGGGCAATCTGTTTGAAGGAAGTATCGCCGTTTTGGGAACAGAAACGCCTATCTTGGTGGCAAGGCAATTATTGAAAAATTTTTCATCGGCACTAAACCAAAAAGGATTATTGATGACGACCGTGCCACAAAGCCAGGCATTTTTTAGATAGGCACGATAAAAGGGTACATCCTGACTGATGCGGTCTATTATTACTGCATATCCCGATGGTTCTCCCTGCATCACTTTGTTTATCAGCACAGGTTCAGCCAGTATCCCGTTCATGTTTTTGCTATTTATCCTTGCTATCACCGCCTCAGGAAAGCTTCTTTCTTTCCCGTAAAGGATACCTATCTTTTTCATAACCTAAATGATTGGCTATAAATGTAGGTTATTACCTTTTGAAAGTTGATTATTTCTATATATTATTATAATGGATGGATGAAAGATGTTTGTATTTTTAAACCTATAAGAAAGGAATACATGCATTGATTAAGGCAACAGGAAGGAATATATTTAGGTTATAGATGCTTCATTAATTATTTTTTGGCAATAAGAAACACCTGTTTGCATGGCATCTTTTGTTTACTTCCACATAGAAAAATCTGTAGAAATGCGGTTCTCGATTGAGAAGAGAGTAAATACACCTGTAGAAATGCAGTTCTTGATTGAGAAGGGAGTAAATACACCTGTAGAAATGCGGTTCTCGATTGAGAAGAGAGTAAATACACCTGTAGAAATGCAGTTCTCGATTGAGAAGGCAGTAAATACACCTGTAGAAATGGGGTTCTCGATTGAGAAGGCAGCAAATACACCTGTAGAAATGCGGTTCTCGATTGAGAAGGCAGTAAATACACCTGTAGAAATGCGGTTCTCGATTGAGAAGGCAGCAAATACACCTGTAGAAATGCGGTTCTCGATTGTAAACCCTATTTGTGGGTTTTTTGCAGGTGGGTTTACATTTGGAAAGAGGTATGGGGTAGTTGTTATTCTATCAAGTAGAAAACATTTAACACACAATCATTTAATCATAACTATAAGTTTACCTGCTACTCCTTTACTTTGTAATTAATGAGGTCTACCTATTTATATATGCTTTTGGGGTTGTTGTTTATTTTGCCAATAAATAAGATTGCTGCGCAAAAAACTGCTTCAACGCCTGCCTTGGAAGCGGATATGGAACGTGCATCCTTATTGATGCCTTGGGATGATGCAGGTAAGCACATTAAGGAAAATATATTTGTCAGGGCAATTGTAAACAAAAATACTTGTTACGTAGGCGAACCCTTGTTGGTTACGTATAAGCTTTTCACCAGACTTCAATCGCACTCGAAAGTAGTGGATGCACCAACTTTTACAGGGTGCAGTGTAATTGAAATGACTACCAACGACCTGAAACAAGAAAAGGAAATAGTAGGAGGGAAGCTTTATAAAACATTTATAATACGGAAGGTTCAGTTGGTGCCCTTGCAGGAAGGGATTCTTGCTTTGGGCGAAGTATCGGTAGATAATGAAGTGATTCTTTATCAAGGCACAAACGGCAGTTACAATACCATAAAGAAGCAAGTGCACCTTGCCAACAGTGCCGTAGCAATACAGGTAAAACCATTGCCACCCAACATAACAAAGGATTCATCTACCGGGGTGGTGGGGAAGTTTTTTATGACTGGAAAATTAACCAAGACAATTGATACGGCCAATGACAACAATGCACTCGAATTGACCATTACCGGAAGCGGCAACTTTATGAACATGTATTGCCCGTTGGTGCAATGGCCGGCAGGCATTCAGGCGTATGAACCAAAAGTGTCTGAGATGCTGGATAAGTTGGCTTTTCCTGTGTTGGGCGAAAAGAAGTTTATCATTCCTTTTACCTGTAAGCACCAAGGAGAATTTATCATCCCTGCCGTTAGCCTTACTTATTTTGATGCAGATGCGGGCAAATATGCTACGGCAAGCATTGATTCCATCCATCTGAAAGTATTACCGGCTGTGCCATTGATTGATCCTGACAAGCTAGCTGTGGGCATTACCAACCTGAAATATTTATGGATAATACCCGGCATCGCCGCCATGGTAGGGCTGGTGATGATGTATTATTCTACCAGAAAAAAGAAAATAAGTATTGAGTCAAAGCCAGATGCAATCAGTAAAAAGAACAATATTTCGGACGAGAGTAAGGTTCCTTACGCTGAAAGATTAGCCGCTTTACTATTAACTATAAACAATACGGGTTTTTATATTGAAGCGAAAGAATTGACCTTTGATATTATAGAAGATATTACTGCTGACGATGATATAAAATCTTTAGAGGAAGTACTCGCACTATGTAATGAGGCTCTGTACGCTTACAAAGAGGTGGATAAGGAACAGATTATAATTGCACTGCGGTATGGTATTGAGGCTTTATAAGGTACAACTTATTCTACATACTTATAGCCCACACCCCGCACCGATTGAAAGTGTTTTGGTGTACGTATATCCAGCTCAAAGTTCTTCCGGAAACTCAATATAAAGTTGTCTATTGTGCGTGTGGTAGGGTAAACGTTGTAGCCCCAAACAACCTGCAATATCTTTTCCCTCGTCACCACTTCGCCCTTGTTTTCTATCAATAGTTTCAATAGCATTGTTTCTTTCTTACTCAGTTCTATCGTAGTGCCATCATGCGTTGTGGCATTCTGCGATTTAAAGTTGATGGTGTTTCCACCAAAACTATAACTATCACCAATGCTTTCCTTTACCTGCATCTTCTGGTTCTTGGTTATCAACTTCTCTACGCGTAGCAGTAATTCTTCCAGGTTAAAAGGTTTTGTCAAGTAATCGTCTGCTCCTTTCTTCAATCCCAATACCTTGTCTGCGCTGGTATTCTTGGCACTCAGCATCAATATGGGCGTATCCATATTGTTCACCCGCATTGTCTCTGCCACGGTTATACCATCCACTTCCGGCATCATCACGTCAAGCACCACCAAATCGAAATATCCATTAGCCAATGCCTTCAGCGCCTGTGTACCATTAAAGGCACTCGTCACTTCATAACCTTCCATTTCCAGATTCAATCTTAGAGCCTCATGAAGATTCTCTTCATCATCTGCCAGTAATATATTCCCCTTATTTTCTTTCATTGCTACTGTTTAGTGTCACCGTAAAAATACTTCCTGTTGGGGTATTGTCAGTTATGGCAATATGACCCTTATGTCCTGTTGCTATCTTTTTACACAGATACAAGCCAAGCCCTGTTCCCTTTGCATTCCTCGTGCTTTCATCGCCACTTCGATAAAACTTCTGAAATATCTGCTTCTTCTCCTCATTGTTTATGCCCGCGCCTTCATCGGTCACCGTTAGTATTGCCTTGCCTAACTCTTCTTTTAAACCAATGATTATTTTGGCATCCGCAGGCGAATACTTCAACGCATTTTCTATCAGGTTATTCACCAGCATCTGTAGCTGCAATTCCTCGCCAAGCACATATATCCCTTCGTTGATATTACTATGTATCTTTCTTTGTGGGTAACGGATGGTAAAGTTCTCTGCGCATCCCGCCACCGTATCGCTCCAGTTTATCTCTTGCTTGATTGTTTTATAGGCACCTGCATCCAATTGCGCAGCTAATAATATATTGTTACAAAGGGTATTCAATCTGTTGGCTTCCTGTAGCGTATTGCGGATGAGGCGTTGTTGGGTTACTTCGTCCAGCTTTCTTTTTTGAAGAGTTTCCAAGTTTAGTTGTGTAACTGCAATGGGGGTTTTCAGCTCGTGCGTTACCGCCATCATAAAGTTGTGTTGTTGTTGCGATAGCCTTATCTGTCTTCTGGTAGCACGAAATACAAACACTGCACCGAGTAGTATCAATGCCAGAAAGGTAGATCCTTCGCCAATGTACTGTGCAACTTTTCTGCTATGGGCAGTTTCTATCAACGAAACCTTTTCCATATACTGTGGATCATCCTTTTTCAGCTCCACCATTCGCATGTTCGCCATCAGGCTATTCTGGTTTTGCAAAGCCACAAACCACCATACCAATGCGGCAATCATATATACCAGCAGCACCCAGTACACCACGGTTACCGTAAGCAACCTTCTTTTGGCATTTGTTATCATGGTATGGCTTTTTCTACCCTGATGCCTGCATCGAGTACAGATTCCAATGGGTTTTCACGCATTGTCTGTTGGAGGGTAAACTGATAATCGCCCTTCTTTAGTTTGATGGGTGCTGATGTAATGCGTACCCTGTGCGTAAAAATGTCATCAAGCCCGCTGCCCAGCCATCCCTTGCCATTGTTTGCCAATATCAGTTCCAGTTGTTGGCTTACCGGTGCGCTGCCGGGAGCCTTGGTGGTTACGTTCACCCAGAGGTTATTGTAATGATAGGCATCCTCGTGGCGCACCAC
>JANYEU010000007.1 GCA_025362915.1 Chitinophagaceae bacterium
TTCGATCCATATATATCCACAGAAAATTGTTTATCTGATGTGTAGGTATATAAAAGCTTATTGCCAGGGTTTGCCGAATCAACAATACTTGTTATCCTTTCCTTGGAGTCGTAACACAAATACCCAAACTCCGCTAGTAAAGTCTATTACGCAGCAGATTACTTCTACTTTAATAGGTAACAAGTATGCTAAGGAGGATTTATATTACGACTCCAAGGGAAGGATAACAAGTATTGTTGATTCGGCAAACCCTGGCAATAAGCTTTTATATACCTACACATCAGATAAACAATTTTCTGTGGATATATATGGATCGAATGTATTAGAAATACATAATATACTGCTTTTAAATAGTAATGGTCAGGAGGATAGTTCTTATCAATACAACAATACACAGGATACCACTTGGGGAAAGTTTACCTATCAGTATGTTTCTGGCAGTCAAATTTCATCATCAAAAGATGTGATGGTATCAGCTGATAAATATGGCATACGAACAACAGATATAGTTACTACCAATTATACTTATGATAGCAATGGCAATATAACCAGCACAACAGATAATTATGGCAACGTAAATACCTATACTTATGATACTGATCTTAAGTATAATACCCCACTTTATGTATCGCCCATTAAATTTTATTATGGCAATTATGTAAAGACACATACTACCAATGAGACTGGTACTACTTTAACTGTTTCTTACACTTATACCTTTGACAGCCAGAACAGGCTAAGCACCACAAAAGCGGTTACCAGTGATGGAAGTACAACCAATTTAACCACCTATACTTATTATTAGGCTTTGTTTTACAAGAAAGGGTGGTAATGGTGGTATTGCCATTTATGGGGGAAAGTATAGGTACGGTAAACGTGATTCTGAGAAAATACTGCTCTCCCCAGCAACAAATCAAAAACTAACATTGAATGAAAAAACAACTTATTGCTTTTATTATCCTATGCTGTTCTTTTTCAGCCTCCAGGGCCCAGTTATTTGTTTCTAAATTAATTGGAAAAAACAGTAATCAATATAGTACTGGCATAGGTGGATTTTATGGATTCTCTTTTCCTATTTCTGAAGCCGATGCGGTGACGGCCGAAATAGGGTTTAATGTGTTTTTTTTAAAAGAAGATACCAGATATGGCATTGTTACAGCACCATTAAAACTGGGATATTCATATACTTTCGACAGAACTGGTACCGGGTTTTATGTTGAGCCACAATTAGGATATAATTTGGCTGGTGTTTCACCTTCTTATGATACTTATTCTCAACGTTATATAGAAGATAAGTTTCATGGTATTACTACAACTGTAAATTTGGGATATTTATTAAATTAGCGGGCAATAGGTGCACAAATTAAATTAGGTACGCGAGCCGAAACAGTCTTTTATGGTAGAGGTTCTGTAACTTCTGCAGGCTTGATGTTCATGTTTAGTTGGAAAAAGTTTGAGGAATAATACCTTGATGATTATTGTTTTTAATATCTTACAATAATTTATGCAAAACAATACCCCACAGTCAAATGGCGATATACTTATACAGATAGCCACCATGGAAATGCCCTTTGGCAAGTACAAGGGCACCATCATTTGTAAACTACCTATGTTTTATTTGGAATGGCACAAAAGGAACGGCTTCCCAAAAGGGAAGATGGGGGTGATACTGGAAACCATTTACGAAATAAAGCTTAACGGCTTAGAAGGATTATTGAAACCATTGATAAAAAAATAAGGGTATCTAAGTAATTTTTTCTTTTAGGATGTATCGAAATGCATCTCTATAGTGCAATGGCCTAATAGGAATCACAATCTTTTAGAGGGTGTGTAATGTTATATATAAATCAACTACTCAAACTTTTCTTTTCATTTTGAAAGATTTATTTTACTGGATTTTTTATTTGTATCAATTCATCAAAAAATAAGACACCTTTTATTAATAAAAGGTCACTTGTGCAACTTATAAGTTGTACAAGTGACACGTTGCCGCTACCAAATAGATTTTTAGGCTGAAATGAGGGTGTTTATAAATATAAAGAGGCATAAATTGTTTGTTGGAAGGACGATTTTATGATAGATAATGGTATTAAAGCAGAAAGTGTGTAATTAAGGCTGAACCCCTCGCTAATACACATTATATTATGATAGATAAAAAATAACCCCTTGTTATACCAAGAATGCCGAATGATTGATACCGGCAATGTATTAATCGATTAATTTTACAAAATGTCTAAGAAAGATTCGATGATAATAGGGAGGCAACCCCTTGTAGAAGCGTTGCAGAGCGGTAGGGAAATAGATAAGATACTGTTGCAGAAGAATGCAAGCGGCGAAGTGATGTCTCAGATAAGGGCATTGTCTAAAGAATATAATGTACCGGTGCAGATGGTGCCTGCCGAGAAACTTAACTATATGACGCGCGCCAATCACCAAGGGGTAATAGCCCTGGCGGCCATTGTAGCGTATAAAAACCTGCAAGAAGTACTGGAAGAAATAGAAGAAAAGGGCGTAATACCCTTGCTGATAATGCTGGATGGTATTACCGATGTGCGAAACATAGGTGCCATTGCCAGAAGTGCCCATTGCTGTGGGGCGCAGGCCATCATCATCCCCGATAAGGGTGTAGGTGCGCTGAATGAGGAGGCAATGAAGAGCAGTGCAGGTGCATTGGAACACATAGATATAATACGTGTGGGTAGTTTGATAAAAGCGGTGGATACATTGCGCGAAAAAGGCATAAAAGTGTTTACGAGTGAGATGAAGGCAGAAAAGAAAATATATGAACTACCGCTGAATGAACCTTGTTGTGTGATAATGGGCAACGAAGAACGCGGGGTGCAGCCCTATCTTGCCAAGGCTGCGGATGCTTTTTTTTCAATACCAATGGCAACTGATTTTGATTCATTCAACGTATCCGTTGCAGCAGGAATTATATTGTATGAAACAATGAAACAGAGAATAGTTGTTAGTGATTAGGTATTAGTTGTTAGTGTGTCAAAGAAAGAAATTGAGTTCAAGTAATGGTATTTGATTACCGCCTTCAAGGTTATACACTATTTGCTGAACCTAACCACTAATAATGCGAATCAAGTGTTGAGAATAAGAAAAAGGAAAGCTGCTGCAATTCTACCAAAGACATGAAGCAAAAGTCCTTTAGTTGACCTTACTTTCCCCGCTCTTTGTATGTCTGTTTTTTCAATCAGCCAGTTAAAGCTTGATTCTAC
>JANYEU010000136.1 GCA_025362915.1 Chitinophagaceae bacterium
TAAACAAATATTAAAATTAACACCAAAAGCTGTCAAGTAATTTCAGGAGGGGTCAGGGGTCAAACAAAGCTGTATCCTTGCATAAGTAATAACCCAAATTACAGTAAACAAATATTAAAATTAACACCAAAAGCTGTCAAGTAATTTCAGGAGGGGTCAAGCTCCGGATAGGGCAGTGAGGTCTCCGGACAGCAAAAATACATCTCCAGATAGGGTAGTGAGGTCTCCGGATAGTAAAAATACATCTCCAGATAGGGCAGTGAGACCTCCGGATAGCAAAAATACATCTCCAGATAGGGTAGTGAGGTCTCCAGATAGCAAAAATACATCTCCAGATAGGGCAGCGAGGTCTCCAGATGCCGAAATAGACCTCCGGATGGGGTGAATATGCCTTTGAACGGTCTGGTTTCATTAGATTTTTCCCACTTTGGCTTAAAACACCCTCCTTTTTTAATATAAAAGGAAGGCTTCGCTGTGAGCGAAACCTTCCTCTGGGGTCAATTATCCCTTAAAGAGATTGTATAAACTTCAATATCTTGGTTCTGTCTGCATTACTCAATTGCATAAAGGCCTGCTTGGCATTTTCTGCCTCTCCGCCATGCCATAGAATGGCTTGCTCTATGGTTGTGGCACGTCCATCATGCAGGTAATAGGGTGTGCCATTTGTTTTACCAAATAATCCTATACCCCACAAAGGCATCGTGCGCCATTCATTGCCGGTGGCTAAAAAGTCGGGACGATTATCGGCTAATCCATTGCCCATATCGTGCAATAAAAAGTCGGAATAAGGATGAATGCGTTGGTTGCTTAATGCCGGTAGGGTTAAATCGATACCTGTTTGTATGGTTTGACGGTGGCAGCCCGAGCAGTTTATCTGTGTAAACAATTGCTGCCCAGCTTTTACATCCACATCGGTTGTATTGCGTCTGGCAGGTACCGCCAATGTTCTTACATAGAATATGGCAGCGTTCAATGTACTATCAGGAATATCCTTATTAGGTTTTGCATTTGCCGTTTGTGCCTGACCATAAGAAGCCTCTTGCCCAAATACATAGCTTGTTATGCCCATATCCTGCTGGTAGGCTGCAGCAACCTGCACTGCCAATGCAGATGTGTTGGCTTTTAATCCAAATCGACCTATTTCCATCTTTTGCGAATATGGATTGAATACATAATTGGCTTTTCCGCTTATGCCATCATGATTTTTATCCCCGGCATCCACGAAAGAGAGGATGGTTTGCGCTGGAATATTATCTATCAACCCTCCACCAAATACGGGTGGGGCAAGCCTTGGAGATAACATATAGGATGCGGGCAAGGGCGTGTACGGATTGTAAACATTATAAGTAGGTTGGCGTAAGGCAACCACAGTGCCATCGGGATAAGTTACAGAAAGGCTGGTATAATTGATACTTATCTGCGCTTCGGGTTTTGATCCTATCAATGATTGATCTTGCAATTGTAATCCGAAGCCATCTGCCGCCAATGGTCCGCCATGCAAATCCTTGCCGGGAACACTTATCCTGAATAACAACGATGAAGTGGACTGACCAGCGGTTGGTGTGCCCTTACCATCATTGTGGTGGCAGGAAATGCAGGATACATTATTGAATACTGGGCCTAATCCACCAAAAATTGGTGCAGGATTGGATACAAAAGTTTGTTCGAATGCCTTGTCTCCAAATTCATGTACCTGCCCGTCCCTTTCTGACAGTCCGTCTATTTCATGTGTAAAGGCGTGTGAAGTTTCGTCAAATACGGTGGCTGCCCCTCCAGATAATCTTTCATCAAATCCATCCTCGTTAAATATGCCTACCTTATTACACATGGTGTAGAGTAATAAGAGTGCACATAAACAAGAAAATACAATTGTCTTCTTCATAATATCATTTTTGATAAGCCGAGCAGATTAAAAACCTCTTGCGTCTTTGCCTATCTACCCTGCCTCTAATAGTCTTTAATTTTTGTTTGGATAAATGGCAACAAATCGTCTTCCAATGTACTTTTCAGCGTAGCCAATGACTGCATGGTCTGTTGTATCTGGAAGCGTTGAGAAACAATGGCATCCTCATAATAAACCGTAATGTTACTGAATGAATTTATTGATGCCGTAATTTGGCTTTGGATGGTATTGTCGAGCGACTTGTTCTTTGCAGCAACAAGATCCTTTAATCCCTTGCCACCGTTTACGCCGAGATATACACTCTGCAAGCCTATAATGTTATTTTTAAAGTCTATCAATGAATTACCAGAATAGGGCGACTCTACCAATTGTGGATCTTTGGCTGCGAAAGGTTCTTCCATCTTGCCAGTGCCCACCTCATTACATATATCTATCATGGCACTAACCATTGCAACATATACCTCTTTCTTTTTGGCATACTTTGTATCTGTACCGCCTGCATTAATCACTTCTTGGGCAAAGTTTACGGGGGCAGAACTCCAGCTTAAATACAATGCATTGCAGGTATTGGTGATGTCGCTTGATAAGCTAACCATATATTGCTTCTGCCTTGCGGTAATATCTGCCGCCTTTTTAGCCCCATGATTACCAAAAATAATATACTCTATGGGATGAAATCCTCTTAGCGAAAGGGTAAGATTCTGAATATCGCTCACCATTAATGGATTGCTACTTGTAATTAAAGAGTCCAGCTGTACATAATCGGTAGGCCATGTATCCATATTAGGGTCGTAGTCATTATCCTCTACCGGACCAAACAGAAAACCCTCAGATTGCTCCCATACTTCCCTAAGAGACTTCCAAGAAGTTCGGGCTACCAATAAGTTACTATCAGTGGTGTTTGCATTCAAATTCTGTAGTGCGGTATTAAAATTAGAAGCCGACACACTTAGCTTCAGGTAGCTATTCAATGCAATATTGTTGGTAAAGTCTGTAAGCACCTGTTTCTCCAAAGTGGTAAACTCTACAGTTGTATTGGTTGCTTCTGGTGCCTTATTACAGGCCGAAGTACTAAGTAGTAATGCAACAATTGCACATACGGATGTTGAGCTTATTATTTTTTTCATTGTGTGTATGTTTAAATTGTTGTTATTAATTTAGGCAAAGAGGAAATAGGCAAGGAGGAAAAGAATTTTAATACATTTCCTTAATAAATTACAAAGAGTGTATCTCTTTGCCTATTTCCTATTTGCCTATCCCCCTCTTTGTCTCTTTTCCTCTTTGTCTATTGCCTCCTTGCCTATTCCCTCACTTCCTAGAAAGAATATCCAATGCCTAGATTAAAGAAGCTGTTATTCTGTTGGTAAGGCAATGCATTGGGCGCAGGATTGATAACCAAATCTGGGTTTTGTGCGCCTGTGTGCATCAAACGTACATCTGTTTTAATCACCACATTCGGTATCGGCAAATAACTAAGCCCTATTATAACGTGTGTTTGCTTTTCAGTGCCATCATAAATAGCTTTTGGTGGCGCAGGAGTGGTTGCATTCAAGTCGAATACTTCTGCCCTTACAAAACTGATGAATTGTTTATTGGTCTTATTATTATACAACCAGTTACATCCTACCTCGGCATAAGCCCCATACATGCCCGAAGCAACATTTTTTGCATAGGCAGTGTTTACCTTGTCGACATCAGGATAAGAAATATAGGTTACCAATGCCTTTGCAGAAAAAGCGTTGTGGTTATACTGCACATCCGCTTCGCCCAGAAATATTGGCGTACCAAAAGCACCACTATTCAATCCCAAACTATCTGCACTACGCTTGTTTAGCCCCACAGTTCCGCCTGCATAACCTGATAGCTGAAACTTAAAATCTCTCCAATTTGATTGTACAGATGCCGTAACCGCCAAGTTATTAGCCGTTGCATTTCTTCCTTCTGCCCTACCTTCCCTTATGCCAGAGCCATGCTCAAAGCCCACACTATTCAATCCACTCATCAAAGCCAAAGAATAATTTACGGGTGCATGATTGAGCGAACCATACAATGCCACACCAAGTTCGCGCCAGGTGGCAGGAATTATTTGTTGCTCCACCAATGGGCGTTCCACACCATTGAAGTTTACAGGCAAATGGTTTTCATTCAGCAATCCTATCCTTGGCACAAACAAACCTGCTATGATGTATTGCTTTGGGTTTAAATTAAACTTCAAATACAATTGCTCCATCGATACCTCTCCGCCACTTTCGCCACCGGCTACTTTGGCATCTTCTATTTCCAATTCGCTAAAAACAGAAATCTTATTATTAAATTGATGTCCTACAAACAACACCGCCCTTTCCAGATTAAGTACAGATTCTTGCTTATTAAAATCCCGTTGATAGAATGCACTCCCATAACCAGATAAAACTGTTTTACTACTGCTGATGCCAGCATTTAAAGAATCTTCGTTACTTAATACCAACTGTTGTGCCTGTGTTCGGTACTGTCCATACCCACCTACTGTTATTACAAAACCAGCTACTAACCCTGCTACTTTTCTCATGTACTACTATCTTATTTAATTTTTTAAAGTGCGGCGAAAGTAGCCGTCGGAGGTTAGGGGGTTATGCCGCATCGGGAAAAGGACGTTACGGAATCGGGAATTGCGAGAATGGGTCATAAAGAATAAGGTAACAGATCAAACGCATCAAATTTTGTATTATTGGAAGACTTGAGAATCAACAGGAAGTGCTTATATTCAAATTTTCGGCGTTTCTTTATCCGCTAAGTATATGCTTGCGATGATGTATTTCTTTTCGTTATCAATTCAATGTTTGGTTTTACAAATAATTTCAATCCGTTTCCTTAATGCGCGCTATCAATGCTTGATGTGAATGGTTGGTACTGGGTTCTTCTAGTAACGTTGGCAAACCCGTTCTAAGAAGCCGGAAATTTATTTAAGGATACCCATCACCCAAACATATCAACCATACAATAATACCGTTTATAAAAACCTTTGTTAATGACTATCCAATTTTAAAATATGTAACGGCTTATTGCCCTATTTTTGAGCATTCTTTCTCTATGCAACAAATATTGAACTTTATGATTCGTAAAAAAGGCTTGATACTATTTACTATAATGGTATTTGCAAGTGCATTCTTTGCTTTTAAAACAATAAATGGTAAACAGGTCGCAGATACCCCAAAAAAGAAGCTACTGACTGCCATCGGACAATTATTACAAGAAGAACACTATAGCCCCAAGGCATTTGATGATGCATTTTCTAAACAGGTATTTAAAAAGTACCTAACCGAACTTGATGGTGACAAGACCATGTTTATCCAATCGGATATAGATTATTTGAAAAAATACGAGACCACTATTGATGATGAAATAAAAGGTACTTCGGAAATAGCATTTACCCCTGCGGTAGATAGTTTCTATGAAAAAGATTTGCCAGAAGTGATAAATACTTATAAAGATATATTATCCAAGCCTTTTACTTTTAATACCGATGAAACATTGGTTACAGACCCAGATAAATTATCGTACCCGGCAAATAAGGAAGAACGTGCCGAAAGATGGCGCAAGCGTTTAAAATA
>JANYEU010000163.1 GCA_025362915.1 Chitinophagaceae bacterium
TGCAGAAAGCTCTGCTTCCAATGCCGCTTCCAAAAAGGATTTGTAAAGCGGTGCCAAGGCACCTCCTTTTCCCAAAAGGGGTTTGCCTGTTTTCAACTGCTCCAAGGCATGCGTTTTTACCGCCTCATAATCAAACCTAAACGATGTGTCTTTTTTCTCTCTCATAATTTATCCTGTTAAAGGTCTACTTTTATTTTGACCTTGACACAGTTTAAATTACACCTTCTTAAAGTGAGCGATTTCTTCCCAAAATATTGCCTTTTGCACGTCAAAAACCCATTATTTTGGGAAGAAAAGGCAATATTTTGGGAAGAAATCGCTCACTTTTGGGAAGAATTGACTTGGTTTTGGGAAGAATTTAGATGATTTAGCGAAGAAAAGGCTCACTTTTGGGAAGAAATCACTTACTGTTTCGAAGAGTTTTAGCACACTGCCAAGCTATCAATTGGTTTGTAAGGAAGAATACTTTTTTCTATCTAATCAACCCAATATTCCAAAAACAAAAGAGGTTAAAAGCACCAAGCCCTTAACCTCTTTTTTAACTAAAAACGTATAACTTACAACGTAAAACGTACTACCTATAACCTATTACATACAAACTTACTACCTTTTAAACTTAGGCATCATCGAAGGCATCTTAGGCATCATACCGCCGCCCTTATTCATCATGGCCATCATGTTTTTCATCTGCTCAAACTGCTTTATAAAGGCATTTACCTCGTTTATTTGCTTGCCACAACCCTTTGCTATGCGCATTTTTCTGCTTTGGTTTATCAAATCGGGATTAGCCCTTTCCTTTGGCGTCATACTATGGATGATACTTTCAAATCCCTTGAAGCTATCGTTATCTATTTCCACATCTTTCATTGCCTTTTCTACGCCAGGAATCATTCCCATCAAGTCCTTGATGTTTCCCATCTTCTTAACCTGTTGAAGTTGGTCTAAAAAGTCTTGAAAATCGAACTGATTTTTTCTTATTTTGGACTCTAACCGTTTAGCTTGCACTTCATCAAACTGTTCTTGCGCCCTTTCTACCAAACTGGTTATATCGCCCATCCCAAGTATGCGTTGCGCCATACGTTCTGGGTAAAAAATATCCAGCGTATCCATCTTTTCGCCGCTGCTCATAAACTTTATGGGCTTGTTTACGGTGTATTTAATGGTTAGTGCGGCACCACCCCTTGTATCGCCGTCTAATTTTGTAAGTACCACGCCATCAAAATCCAATCGGTCGTTAAAAGCCTTGGCAGTATTTACGGCATCTTGCCCTGTCATGGCATCCACCACAAAAAGTATCTCGGTTGGGTTTACAGCCGCCTTCAAATTGGCCACTTCGTTCATCATTACCTCATCAACTGCCAGTCGGCCGGCCGTATCTATTATAACAACGTTTTTATTGGTGGCCTTCGCTTCTTTTATTGCGTTTAAGGCAATGGAAACTACATCCTTACTATCCCTTTCGGCATAAATAGGCACGCCAACCTGCCCTGCAAGAACCGTAAGCTGGTCGATAGCTGCCGGACGATACACGTCTGCCGCAACCAGCAATGGACTTTTGCCCTTTTTAGTCTTTAAATAATGGGCAAGCTTACCAGTAAAGGTTGTTTTACCGCTACCCTGTAATCCTGCTATCAAAATAACAGCAGGATTTCCGGTAATATTGAATGGAGCTTCCTGTCCGCCCATTAGTTCGGTCAGTTCATCCTTCACAATCTTCACCATCAATTGCCCCGGACTGATAGAATTAAGTACTTTTTCGCCAGCAGCCTTTTCTTTCACCCTGTCGGTAAATTCTTTGGCTATCTTAAAGTTTACATCGGCGTCAATCAATGCCCTGCGGATGTCTTTTATGGTATTAGAAACGTTAAGGTCGTTGATGCGTCCCTGACCTTTTAGGTTCTTAAACGCTGTTTCAAGCTTATCACTTAATGAATTAAACATGTGCTACTAATTTTATCCTTACCAACAAAAAAAGCCATCATTTTATCGAAGCATTTACGGTAGGGGGTGCAAATATAAAAACTTGCCATCCTTTATTGGTGTCAAATAAATATATCTTTTTATTGTTCTGCTAAATATTATAAGGTTGTAAGTCGTTTCTTTGTGCTATATGTATATAATTGTAGGGGTTGTTTCGTTGTTGTTTGTGGTTTATGCCTCTATCATGCTTGTTTACAGGTATTGGTTTATACAATTGAAACCATTTGTGCCAAAGGATGGTTTTTTGCCAAAAACAACCTTTAGTATCATTATTCCTGCCCGTAATGAGGCAAATAATATTAGCTTTTTACTACAATCCATCATACAACAGAACTATCCTGCCGGTTTATGGGAAGTATTTGTGATAGATGATTTTTCTACTGACCTTACCGTGCAAATAGTACAGGAAATAGAAGCTATTTACCCAAATATCCACGTGATAGAACTATCTAAAGTGCTGAATGGCAAAAAACTCAATGCTTATAAGAAGAAAGCGATAGAAACGGGCATTGGAATGGCCAATAATGAATGGATTGTGACTACCGATGCCGATTGTATTGCTGGAAATGAATGGCTAAATACACTTGCGGCCTATATTCAGGAAAAAGATCCGGTTTTTGTAGGTGCTCCCGTTGCCTTTACTACTGATGGCAGCATGTTGCAATCGTTTCAGTGTATAGATTTTATGGCTTTGCAGGGAATAACGGCTGCGTCGGTGTCGGTAGGCTTGCATGCCATGTGCAATGGGGCCAATCTGGCGTATAAAAAAGAAGCATTTTATGCGGTAAATGGTTTTAAAGGGATAGATAATATTGCTAGTGGCGATGATATGCTGCTGATGAATAAGATAAAAGAGGCATACCCAAAAAAGATGGGGTATGTGCTTAGCCCCGAAGCCATTATCTGGACAGAACCGATGCTTACGGTAAATGCATTCCTAAACCAACGCATAAGGTGGGCAAGTAAGGCCACAAAATATAAGGATGTGAGCGTAAAAGTGGTTTTATGGTTTGTTTTATTGCTGAATGTGGGCTTTTTATTACTTCCATTTCTGGCAATATTCTATCATCCGCTATTCTTTTTCTGGCTACTGCTATTAATACTAAAAACTATGGTAGAAGCAAGTTTTGCGGTGCATATTGCAGCTTTTTTTGGCATAGAACTTCATTGGAAGAATGTTATTCTTCAGATACCGCACATCATTTATACTTGTGCCGCCGGATTTTTTGGCATGTTTGGGAAGTATAAATGGAAAGACCGGACGGTGCGATAATATTTACTGCAACAAGGAAACATATACCACATGACCCCGCTCGAAAGAGTGCGAATGGATTGTTCTTACGGTGATAATATAGCCTCTTTCCACCCTTATTGCCAATTCTGAATGGCTTCCGTAGTAATATGTCTTGTAAATGATGCCCTTAATGGCCAAATCTCTTTCAGCTTTGGTAACAGTTAAATGTTCCGGACGGATAAAAAGCCCTTCCTTATCGGTTGACTTATATTTTGCCCCCAATAATATCTTGGAAAGGGGCGGAGGCAACAGGTTGTACTTGCCAAACAAACCCGCTACATATTCACTTTCAGGTTTTTTATATAAATCTTCAGGTGTCCCATGCTGAATGATTTTTCCTTCCTTCATTACAAGAATTGTATCCGCCCAAGAAAGTGTATCCAACGGATCATGCGAAACAAGTGTGCAGGTAATTTCTAGCTTGTCGCTTATTTCGGCAATAACCTCCTTCAATATGTTTTTATGTATCATATCAAGGTTAGAAAAAGGCTCGTCAAGCAATAAAAGTTTGGGCTGTGTAATCAATAATCTTGTTAAAGCCACCCTTTGTTTCTCCCCTCCCGATAATTGATCCGTTCTGCGCTTTAATAAGTGGGTTATTCTGCAAGTTTCATAGAGCGAATGTGCAAAAGGATCCTTCTCTGCCTCTGTATCTGACAAGGGATTGGCGTAAATAAGCACTTGTTCCACTGTAAGAAAGTGCGGTAAATCGAAGTTTTGGTATAAATAAGCAATTCCTTTATGCCCCGGTATCAATTCTTCATAAGGTCCTTTAACCCTTACCTCCTCAAAATAAGTATTACCGGCATCGGGTTGGGTTAATCCTGCAATTATTTTTAATAGTGTACTCTTTCCAGAACCTGTTTCTCCCGCTATGGCTATTTTTTCAAATCTTTTTTGTGTAAAGTTTATGTCTATCAATCCATTGCCCCGCTCTTCTTTTTTCTCTATCCCAATAACCTCTAATAGCTTCATAACAACGAAAATAAGTTACGGCATGATTCTTTCTATTAAAATTGTTATAAATGGGATAAACATAATAATTGCGAAATAATAATAACAAGTGGAAATCAATACAAAATCAGTTACTTTGTTTCAAATTAAAAAAACATAAAAAAACATGAAAAGTAAATTCAGTCTATTTTTAACTTCAGCATTGTTGCTAGGAGTTGTTGCGTGTACAAAGACAAGCACTGTTTCTCCAGATCCTACGCCAACAATTACCATCAATGGTGGAACAGCCATACAGCTTTCTGGTGTTTCGAAAGCCTCGTTTATCAACAATAGCTATGATAGTATCATTGTTGTAAATTCAAATGCTACCGATACCACCATATTTAGTAACATCAGCAATCTTAGCAGTGTTCCCTCAACGGTAAACTTTGCTTCATTTACCATTAGCTCCAAAAGCTCTATCAGTGTAGGTTCTTATGCAATGGGTGGAGGCAATGTGGTGAATATGGTAGTTGGTGCACAGATTAGTGGTCAACGTTATGTTGGGGTTTCTCCGCTTCCATGTACGATTAGAATTGATACACTAACAACTAAGTTGATTACTGGTACATACACAGCAACTGAAATCAATTCCTCAAACTATACCTCAAATTCTATTGCAGGTAGGTTTAGGGCAAACTTTTATTAATCAATACTTACATATTAGAGTATAATAAAAGAGCAGGAATCTATCCCTGCTCTTTTTTATTTCCCTGGTTTATGAAGGATGCCTTTATGATTACAACTAATGGTTAATTATCCTAAATATTCAATCCGCCACACACACTCAATACCTGTCCTGTAATATAACTACTCAAGTCACTGGCTAAGAACAAGATAGTATTGGCTATTTCTTCGGCTTTGCCAAATCGTCCCAAAGGAATTTTCTTTAAAAAGTCTGCTGCCCCTGCTCCGTCTTGCAAATAATGCGTCATGTCTGTTTCTACAAATCCTGGTGCAATGGCATTACAACGGATATTACGACTTCCCAACTCAGCAGCTATTGATTTTGTAAAGCCTATTATCCCTGCCTTGCTTGCTGCGTAACTACTTTGCCCGGCATTGCCACGAATACCAATGATAGAACTCATATTAATGATGGTACCCGTTTTTGCCTTCATCATTGGCTTGATAACTTGCTTGGTAATATTAAAAACACTCTTCAGGTTTATGTCTATCACGTCATCCCATTGTTGTTCCGTCATACGGAGTAATAGGTTGTCCTTACTAATGCCCGCATTATTCACACAAATATCTATTTGTCCAAATACACTCAATACATCACTTACAAAAGCCTCAGCTTCCGCAAAGTTGGCTGCATTACTCTTATAGGCTTTTGCTTTTACGCCCAATCCTTGCAATTTTCTTTCCAGTGCTGAGATCG
>JANYEU010000194.1 GCA_025362915.1 Chitinophagaceae bacterium
GTATCCGATTACTGAAGACAATATTGCAGAGGTAATCAGTATGATGACTGGTATTCCTGTCAAGCGTATGGTGCAGGCAGAAACAGAAAAGCTTCGCCGGATGAGTGAAGACATGCGCGGAATGGTAATTGGACAAGAAGATGCGATAAGTAAGGTTACTAAAGCAATTCAACGTAATAGGGTTGGTTTAAAAGACCCTAAGAAACCAATTGGTAGCTTTATTTTCTTGGGACCTACCGGTGTTGGTAAAACTGAGTTGGCCAGAAGCCTTGCCAAGTATATGTTTGATAGCGAAGATGCACTTATCCGTATTGACATGAGTGAATACATGGAGAAGTTTACTGTAAGCCGTTTAATTGGTGCCCCTCCAGGTTATGTTGGTTATGAAGAAGGCGGACAGCTTACTGAAAAGGTAAGACGTAAACCTTATTCTGTAATCCTGTTGGATGAAATAGAAAAGGCACATCCAGACATTTATAACATCCTTTTGCAAGTATTGGATGACGGACAATTGACAGATGGGTTGGGAAGGAAAATTGACTTCAAGAATAGTCTTATCATCATGACATCCAACATTGGGGTAAGACAATTGAAAGAGTTTGGTGATGGTGTTGGGTTTGCAACTGCTACACGGATGCAAAATCAAGAAGAGAATAACAAGGCTGTTATAGAAAAGTCTTTGAAGAAAACATTCTCTCCAGAATTTCTAAATAGGATTGATGATGTGTTAATATTTAATTCCCTTACCAAGGAAAATATCTTTTCAATCATTGATATTGTTATGCAAGGCGTTTACAAACGGCTTACCAACATGGGCTATACGCTACAGATTACAGATGAGGCAAAAGACTTCATTGCAGAAAAGGGTTATGATGTAAACTTTGGTGCAAGACCTTTACACCGCGCCATTCAAAAGCATTTGGAAGATCCATTGGCAGAAGAGATATTAAACATGAATATTAAGAGTGGAGATACACTTCTGGCAATTCTTGACAAAGAAAACGGTAAGATTAAATTTGAAATTAAAAGACCAGAGGAAACTCCTGCCGCAACAGAGGAAAGTGCCAGCACACCTTCTTAATATTTGTTGGTTAAATTAAATAAGAGACTATCTGTAAGGTAAAACTTCAGGTAGTCTTTTTTATGTCATGGAATTTAATGGAATTAGTTTATGCTTATTATAATATGGATGTAGAAGATGTTACTGATTAAACATTTCCATAATCTCCGTTTAAATGGTAGCCTTTCACGCTATTTTAAAATGGAATCCAGCCTAGATTCAACAACTAAAATTTATCTTTCCTTGCATTTATGCTAATATTGCTGTTGCAAGTATATAATAGGTATGACAAAGAAAAATAGTAGGTTTATTGGGTTTTTATTGATGGGCATTCTCCTGTTTACTGCTTGCTCTAAGTTTAATGCCGGTGATAAGGTTATTTATAACATCTATTTAGCTATTGTTTCAAACACCCTTGATAGTGCCAATGTAAACAGTGCCACCGTTTCAGTATCAGTCATAGATAATGGCTTGCCACCTATCATTTCTCAAGGGTTATGTTGGAGTGTATCTCCCAATCCAACTGTTGATTCAAGTCATAAAATTATAGACTCTACCAAGGCTGGTTCTTTCACTTTTGTCATTAATGGTCTTACTCCACTAACTACTTATTATGTTCGCGGATATGCTGTCAATAGTGCGGGCGTTAGCTATGGCAAACAAATCAGTTTTCGAACTCCGGCAATTTCTCCATATAATATTGGGCAGTTTTATGCTGGGGGACTGATATTTTATATAGATACTACAGGCAATCATGGTCTTGTTTGTGATACAACGGATATTGGCGATAGCATAGCATGGCATATTGGCAGCAATGATACTTTGATAGCTGGTGGTACTGCTGTAGGCACTGGCTTAAGTAATACGGATAGTATTGTAGCACATTATCATACGGATAGTGCTAGTGCCGCATGGATTTGCAAGAATTATACTGGGGGAGGATATACCGACTGGTTTTTACCGTCTAAAGATGAATTGAACCTGATGCGCCAAAATTTATATGCCCGCGGTTACGGTAATTGGTCGTCGGCTACTTATTGGAGCAGTAGCGAGTACATGGATGCCCAAGGCCGCTATTATGCATGGACACAATACTTTACCAATGGATACCAGTATTATTTCAAGCAATATTTCCCGTTGAATGTGCGTGCCGTGCGGGCGTTTTAGTGCTTTCTACTTTACCACAAAGAACACTAGGAAAAGAAAAACGAAGAACACAAGGATTTATATAAAACTTTGTGTTCTTTGTTAAAAACGCCGTTGTCCTTGTGGTTAATTTTCCTAATTCTCATACTTCAACCATCTTTCATAACCCCTTTTTATCTTTTTTATTTCTTTTAACAAATTCTTTTTCCAATCCAAAAAAATCTTACTAAAACTTCGGTAACGAAACCGGCAACGGTTGCAATTACACCTTTTCATATTTATTGGTTTGATACCTTGTATTTGAGTGCTTCCAATAATATGTTTTACTTCCATTGCCTGCAATAGTTACGCTAAACCTATCAATATTTATACAGTCTTCTTTGGTAGTTTAAACAGAATTTTATCATTAAAACAACAAAAATGAATATCAAGTCAATTATTATTGCCTTATCCTTCCTCGCGTTAATTAATTGTGCCATTGCGCAGAAACCTACCGTATTTCTTGTAAAAGCTGAGCGATTGGAGGAAATGAAAAGTAGAATTAAGTCGGGAGACGCTGAAGCGAAGACATTATTGGATAAACTGCTAAAGGATGCCAACAAACAATTGAACGAGAAAACCCCTTCTGTGATGGATAAGGGTCAAACGCCGCCTAGTGGAAGTAAGCACGATTACCTGAGTATGGCTACCTATTTTTGGCCAGACCCATCAAAACCTGCGGGTGCGCCATACATCAGGAAAGATGGTGAGCGCAATCCTGAGATACGTGATATATCCGATCATAAAGCGGTTGATATTGTGCAAAAAGCCGTAAGCCTTTTATCGCTTGCCTATTATTTTACGCATGATGAGGTTTATGCCAAGAAGGCTGCTGAGTTTTTGAAGGTCTTTTTTTTGGATGAAGCCACTAAAATGAACCCGAACATGAACTATGCACAATATATAAAGGGCGTGAACGATGGAAGGAGTACGGGCATTCTGGATACGCGTTCTTTTGCTGATGTTGCCAGTGCAGTTGGGTTGTTGGATGGAAGCAAATCGTGGACGAAGGCAGATGCAGCACAACTGAAGGCTTGGTACACGCAATACTTTGACTGGATGAAGAACAGCAAGAATGGGCATGATGAACGCAAGGCTAAGAACAATCATGGCATCTGGTTCGATACGCAGATGCTGGCCATAGGTTTATATTTAAACCAGACAGATTATGTGAAGGAATACCTTAAAACCACGCTTGCCCGCATACCCGTTCAGTTAGAATTGGATGGCAGACAACCGCTTGAACTGGCACGTACTGCCGCGCTTTCGTATAGCACTTTTTCGTTGCAGGCTTGGTTTACGGCGGCTAATTTGGCTGATAATGTTAGTGTGGATATTTGGAATTATGAAACTACTGATGGAAAAAGCATCAAGAAAGCATTGGATTGGTTACTGCCGTATGCGATGGGAGAGAAGCCGTGGGCTTACCAACAAATACACGAATACAAGAAAAGTGACTTTTATATATTGATGCTACAGGCTACAAAACACTATAAGGATGCAGCGTATGCAACTGCCTTACAGAAATTGCAAGAAGAAAAGGGAAATACAATTGCAGAAATTTACTATGGCAAATAGGATGGGTTTAAAGAATTAACCACAAAGTACATCAAGAAAAGAAACAAAAAAAACACAAGGAATGAGCGTAGTATTTTTTAAATGAGGATTATTCTAAAAACTTGTGTCACTGCTGCTGAAATTACGGGCATAAAAAAATGTTTTTATGCCATGCTGTTGAAATTCCATGTATAAAAAAATGTTTTTATGCCATGCTGTTGAAATTCCATGTATAAAAAAATGTTTTTATGCCATGCTGCTGAAATTCCATGTATAAAAAAATGTTTTTATGCCATGCTGCTGAAATTCCATGTATAAAAAAATGTTTTTATGCTATGCTGTTGAAATTCCATGTATAAAAAAATGTTTTTATGCTATGCTGTTGAAATTCCATGCCTTAAAAAAACCTTTTAAGCTATCGCGCTGAAATTTCATGTATAAAAGGTTTTTTTTAAGCTTGATTTATCAAAAAGGTATCTTTATACACTTGTATTAAGCTAAAAACTTATCGTTTATACCACCAATAAACTGCATCCGCGGATGTCGCTATTGTCTAATCGTCCCCATACTTCAAAACTGCCATCTTCATAAACAATACCCACATCGTCGGTTGCTATAAACGAACAACTATACAGGTTGGCAAGGTCTATCACGTTCAAAACACCCCTTCCCGTTTCGCGGATGGTAAGTGGATCGTCTTCGTCCCGCACCAAAACTTTCATCCAAGGTGGGCATATAAAACGCCCATCGCCCAAGGAATATGCCTGGCTTAGTAGCTCGGTCATGCCATATTCTGAGTGAACCTTGGTTACCCCAAAACCATGGCAGATGATGGCATGAACTTCGGCACGGGTAAGCTCCTTTCGCCTTCCCTTCATGCCGCCGGTTTCCATTACTGTGGTGTGGGTTAGTTTCAGCGTGTGTTGCTCTGCAAAGTCCAAGAGGGCAAACGTTACACCCAAAAGCAGGGTCTTTTGTTGCGCAGCCTCCTGTTTTAGCAATATTTTTTCCAGTTTATCAAAGTTGTATAGGTAAAATCCGCTGTCGGGGTTGTTGGATGCCTTAATCAATTCATCCGCCATCATGGTCAGCGAAGAATTATTCCGTTCAAGGTAGGAGGGGAGCAAACCGATGATGCACCATTCTTTTATATCGCCATAGAATAATTTGAAGGCTTCGAAGAAACTTTTTGTATAAAGCGAAATGTCTTTTACCAAATGCTGGCTGTTGATGGTTTGCGATGTTCCACTACTCTCAAATATTGCCTCTGGATTAAATTCCGTAGAGACAATCTTATTGGTTTTAAAAAAGGAAATGGGGAGAAAACAGTGAGCAGTGAACAGTGAGCAGTTAGCAGTGGTAGAATGTGTTGACTGTTCACTGTTTACTGTTAATTGATCACTGAAAAGGTTGCTCCATTCTCTAAAAACAACGTTATTCTCAAGTTGAAAACGATACACCTTATCGGCAACTAAATGGAAGCTTTGTGGTGTTACTGAAAAAATATTGTTAATGATTGTATCGGGCACAAGTATTTGTTGGGGTATATTGAGTAAATTTGATGCAATTAAATAATAATGAAGACAAAAATAGTGTTCCTGCTCCTGTTAACAGTCATTGTTGCTAACTCTTGCAACAAAGATAAGTTCACTACACGCCCACAATTGACCCTTAAAAGTGTTAATTCTACATCTTTAATAACCGGGGATG
Source organism: Chitinophagaceae bacterium (assembly GCA_025362915.1). Lineage (GTDB taxonomy): Bacteria > Bacteroidota > Bacteroidia > Chitinophagales > Chitinophagaceae > Parasediminibacterium. Next base: position 5,513 of record JANYEU010000194.1, read on the forward strand.
ATCTTATTTTCACTTTCGATTTTACGCAAAAAGCGGGTACATTAAATTCATTAGCCATTAGAAGATACTCAAAGATGTGCTCAGATACCACTTACGATACGGCATATAATTACCCGATTCCTAGTTTTCCTGAAATAAGTAACCAAACGGGACAAATAAAAGTTGCTTTTGCATATAATACTGCGAGAAATGGTGAGGTGACGATATCGAATGGCACTTGCAATGTGCGGGCTGATACGTCGATCTTTAAATTTTGCCTAAGCGACAAACAAGGTCATTTAAGTGATACAATTACATCTGCCAAAATAGCTTTCGTAAAATAAATTAACTCAAGCTTGCTATCCCGCCTCTTTCGTTCCTTTTTATTTGGCAATTACTTCTATGGTATTTGTGCGGTGGCATTGTCGGTGGAGTCGGCGGTTCAATTAGGGATAAGTTTAAATTCCTTGGCTTATTATCTGGTGGTTTTTGCCGCAACAGTTGTTTATTATACTTATGCTTACACAAGCGATGCAAATCCTAATGTAAACAACCAACGCTCGGTTTGGTACATGGATAACAGGGGCTTTGTACGATTTTCACAAATAATTTTGGGGATGATATTCACCGTTTCCTTAATTATTTTCATTGCGCAGCAACAATCATATCTATTTGCCATTCCTTTTTATTATTGGTTACTATTTTTCATATTTCCACTCACTGCGGTATTGTATTATGGTTTTCAATCGCCGGCTTTGCGAAAATATAACCTACGGGATACTGGCTGGATGAAACCCTTTGTAATTGGTTTTGTATGGGCAGGGGCTGTATCTATTTGTCCAGTAATATTTTCTACGTTGGCAGAAGGAAAGGAATATCACCTGAGTTTGTTCAAGATACTGTTATTCATCAAGAATTTTATGTACATAACCGTGCTATGTATTATGTTTGATATAAAAGATTATGCAGAGGATCATAATAGGCAATTAAAGACATTTGTGGTGAGGGTAGGGTTGCGAAAGACCATTTATTCCATACTACTTCCCTTATCTTCAATTGGTTTGGGGACGTTTTTAGTATATGCGTTTTTACAACATTTCCCTTGGATTAGGGTTGTAATGAATACCATTCCATTTGTATTATTAATACTGGTTGCCTACTCATTGAACGAAAGGAAACATATTCTCTATTATCTTGCGGTGATTGATGGATTAATGTTGGTGAAGGCAGTGTGTGGGGTGATAGGGATGGTTTTAGTTGTTAGGATATAAGTCGATAGTCGTAAGTTGAAAGTCGTAAGTTGAGAGATTTGATTTAAGAAATTAGACTTACAGTTAGAAGAGGTAATTAAAAAACTTAGTATCAATGGCGTTTAGCTTTAGACTTACGATTATCGACCTTCAAGTTTTGACTATCGACTTACGACTATCGACTTTCAACTATTAAAATTAAATTACAAATAAATATTATGGCTAACGGCAAGAAAGAAATGAAGAAAGAAAAAGTGGCAGAAAAAGATGCCGTAACTGCCAAAAAAGCAGGTAAGGCAAAGGAAAAGAAAGTGAAGGACGAAAAACCTATAACGGTACTTACAAATGATGCTGTTGCTTTTTTGAGAAACTATATAAACACGCCATCGGCAGTAGGTTTTGAAAGTGGCGGACAGAAATTGTGGTTGGATTATGTAAAACCACTAGTTGATACACATTATGTTGACCCTTATGGAACAGCGGTGGGGATTATTAATCCTGATGCGCCTTTTAAGGTGGTTATCGAAGCACATTGTGATGAAATAAGCTGGTTTGTAAATTATATAACCAACGAAGGTTTGATTTATGTGAAAAGAAATGGTGGCGTGGATCATCAGATTGCCCCTGGAAAAAGGGTATTGATTCATGGTAAAAAAGGCGCTATAAAAGGTGTATTTGGTTGGCCTGCCATCCATACGCGTATGAGCAATCCTGAGGGAAAAGAACCTGTTGCCAAAGTGGATAACCTGTTTTTGGATTGCGGTGCACGCAATAAAAAAGAGGTTGCCGACCTAGGGATACACATTGGTTCGGTAATAACTTATGAAGAAGGCTTTGATGAACTGGCAAATGGTTATTACATAGGACGTGCAATGGATAACAGGATTGGTGGATTTATGATTGCTGAAGTGGCAAGACTATTAAAGGAAAACAAAAAAACATTACCTTACGGATTGTATATTGTAAATGCAGTGCAAGAAGAAATTGGGCTTCGTGGTGCGGAGATGATTGCACATAGGATAAAACCAAACATTGCCATTATAACGGACGTAACCCACGATACACAAACCCCTATGATTAATAAGATAATAGAAGGAGATGTGGCTTGCGGCAAAGGACCTTCGCCTTGCTTTGGTCCTGCAGTGCATAATAAGCTGTTACAATTGGTAGAGGATGTAGCGGAGAAAAATGGTATTCCATTACAAATGCGCACCGTTAGCCGCAGCACTGGTACAGATACTGATAGCTTTGCTTATGCCAATGATGGTTGCCCGAGCGTATTGATTTCTATTCCATTGCGCTATATGCATACCACCGTAGAAATGTTGCATAAGGATGATATTGATAGCACTGTACAATTGATGTATCAGACATTGCTTACCTTAACTCCGGATACAAACCTTAGTTATTTCGAGTAATTAACAAAGTGGAAAAATAATTAGATAAAGAAATTATTTTTTAATACCTTCCGTGTCTAGCAACTACCCTAAGATTTTTTTTAAATCAATAAATAGAAAGGAAATGATTGAATACGTGCCCTTAGACTCCACCCTTGCAGATATGGTGGGCTATAATGAAAAAAGTAAGATACTGGAAATACACTTCGTTGCAACTGGTTACACATTTGCTTATGAAGGTGTGCCAGAAGAAGAATTTGATAATTTGCTGGATGCAAAATCGAAGGATAAGTACCTGCAATATATAATGGATAGCTACGAAGGGTATAGGATAAATGCACAGCAAACAAGATAGACTTTTAAGGAAATTCCCTTTAGCGACACTTGTTAATGCAGGAGGAAACCTTTAGGTCTTTATTTTTGTACAAATTAATGATGATGGATACAGTACTACAATCACCTATAAAATTTACCGACCATGCAATAAGCGAGATAAAGAGATTGATTGCAGAAGATGGTTTTGATGCAACACAGAAGCTTAGGATAGGCGTAAAAGGTGGAGGTTGCAGTGGACTTACCTATGTTCTTGGGTTTGACCAACAACTACCGGAAGACGAGGTTTACGATGCAGAAGGATTGGAGTTTATCATGAACCCAAGCCATCAATTATACCTTTTGGGCATGCAAGTAGATTGGCATGACGGATTGAATAGCAGGGGTTTTACTTTTACAAATCCCAATGCAAGCAAGACCTGCGGTTGCGGAACTTCGTTTAGTGTGTAAGTATTTAGAATAGATTCATGTAGAATAACAATGGCTGCCACTCTAGGTAGCCATTGTTGTTTTAAGACTTACTAGTAGTTACACAATGATTCTCACCCCAGGGAACACTAAGATTAGTGGGAATAATGCATAACAACCCTTGTGAACTTAGTGTTACTTTCCTAGTGTTCTTGGTGGTAAAATTGGTAGTACGTAGAATTACTTTGTCACTTTGGCGTGCTTCAAACAGTACAGCATAATAGTTGTTAATTAAATTGTATAAAAGGAAGATCATGAAAAAGTTTCAGGCAATAATTAAATTTACAATGGATGATGAGTTTATGACTTTTGTCCCGGCACACCGTACCTATATAAACTACCTGATGAACAAGGGAACTATTGATAGTTATGCTGTTAGTATGGAATCTCAAACCAGTTGGGTAACTTTCAACTGCGAAACCAAGGCAGAGGCAGCCAGCTTTTTGGCAAAGTCACCTCTATACAAATATTGGAATTATGATGTGGAAGAACTATTTGTTTATGATAGCCAACACTACCGTTTACCTGCATTACAATTAAACTAGTGGATGCAGCTAAATATATTCAATGCCAAAGATGATAATATACTCCCATTTGATGGGGAAAGTTATTTGTTCAATAATTTTCTAAAAGAAGAATCCCCAAATTATTTCTTTACTCAATTACAGAATACCATTCTCTGGAAACAGGAAGGCATGAAAATGTATGGCAGGCAACTTGATTTTCCTAGACTGACTGCTTGGTATGGCGATGAAGGAAAGGTTTATAAATATTCTGGCTTGGTTAATATACCGTTGTCTTTTACTGGATTGTTGCTAGAAATGAAACAGGCTATTGAAACGAAAACAGGTTTTTACTTTAACTCCGCCCTTCTGAATTCATACCGCAATGAGAAGGATAGTATGGGCTGGCACAGTGATGATGAAAGTGAACTAGGAATTAATCCTATGATTGCATCTTTATCCTTTGGGGAGACAAGAACCTTTCAATTCAAACACAAATCAGTCCTCAAAACTATACAAACAATACAGCTAGCAAACAACAGTTTACTACTTATGCAGGGTAATACGCAACACCATTGGCTACATCAGGTACCTAAAAGTACTAAGCCTTGCCAACCAAGGATAAATATTACTTTCAGAAAGATTATTTAAGAATAAGAAGTAGAGGTAAGCCTTAATCCAAAAATCTATTGCTTAGTTCTTTGTTAGGCAACCAGCACGCTTCTCTTTTGCCAAACCATTTGTAACGATGATTGGAAATGTATTTATATACTGCGTTTCGTATAAACGGTGGGATAATAATGGTACAATAAAGCAATGGCAATAATCCATTTAGTTTACGGGCTACTCTTAGTGCGGCTGTGGATTCAGTATAAAGCTTATTGTTCTCTAATAGGATAAAAGAAGAAAAGTTGTTGTCAGTAATGGGTATCCCATTATCCAACAACAACTTTTGTCCAACTTCGCTTTGTAGGGATGCAAACTTAAAAACAGCTTTATTGTCGTGTTTTATTACAAACTGAACACTGCTGCTACATAGATTACAAAGCCCATCAAAAAGAATAATATTGATAATTGATAATTTTTAATTTACACTGATAACCAACACTTATAAATTGTCAATTATCAATTAATAAAACTATCCCATGTTATGAAATACCTTATTCACATCTTCATCCTGTTCCAATCTGTCTATCAGTTTACTAATATCTTCCGCTTGTTCATCACTAACAGGAACTGTAGTAGTTGGTATCCATTCAAGTTCCGCACTAATAGGAGAGATGTTCTTATCCTCCAACGCTTTCTGCAGGTTACCAAAATCGGTAAATGCGCAACGCAATACCAATATATCTTCACCATCTTCGCCAACGCTTTCACCTATTTCATCAAGTCCATGATCTATTAGTTCAAGTTCCAGATCATCAAGACTAACGCCTTCTGGCTTTAGTTTAAAACTTCCCACTTTCTTAAACTGAAAGCTTACACTTCCACTGTTGCCTAATGCTCCATGACCTTTATTGAAATGGCTTTTCACGTTTGCAACGGTACGAACGTGGTTGTCTGTAGCAGTTTCTACCAATAGTGCCACGCCGTGTGGGGCATATCCCTCATACAAAATTTCTTCATAGTTGGCGGTATCTTTTCCCATCGCCCTTTTAATGGCCGCTTCCACACGGTCCTTAGGCATCCCCACGCTTCTTGCATTTTGATAGCAACGTCTTAGTGCAGGGTTAGTGGCGGTGTCAGGTCCATTTGCCTTTACGGCTATTACAATTTCTTTACCTATGCGCGTAAATTGTTTGGCCATCCTATCCCAACGCGCAAACATTGTGGCCTTCCTTACTTCAAAAATCCTTCCCATTATAAATATTTAATTATCAATCTACTAAAGTCACGCAAAAATAAGGTTCTTCATAGCTTTAATATAAAACATTAGTCACATTAAGTTTTATAGTACCCTTATCATTCATTATACTATTTCTTTTACTTTTAAAGTTTCAATCCAGTGGTATCAATTTTTGTCCAGCCTTGTTCTTTCACTGTGCCATCACATGGTATTGTTATTCAACAATGTAATTACTCTCGTTCCACTTATTTTATATTCAAAGTAAATTCGTTTGCGAAAAATAAGAGTCTGAAATTTTTAGAATCAACTAAATCAATCATTTCTTTCATTCCAATCATTTAATCATTGGTATAAAATAAGGTTGCAAAGCAATGTTTGTATGTTGGCAATAATAGTAGTTATTTGTTGAATTAATACCCAGCAATCTCTTTCCAACTTCTTTTATGACAATATTTCGGTAATATTTCAAGCGGCGATACGTCCAATTTCAATACATTTTTGTATGATGGTCTTTATTTTCTGACAATTCA
>JANYEU010000029.1 GCA_025362915.1 Chitinophagaceae bacterium
CTCCGCTAATTCACGTACCAACCACCTGCGAAAACTCGGTTCATAAACGCCTAATTTACCCGATGATTCAAAACTCTCAGACACCTTAACAGTGTATACATTGCCAACTTTTGATGCTTCCATCTGCTCATTTTTTGCCCATTTTGCTGACAAGCTATTTCAGGAGATGACACTTTGCAAAGTAAGAGGCTTATCTAGTAGATAAAGGGTCTTATCTAGCAGATAAAAGGGACTGATCTTGCAGAAAAACAGATTGATTCCAAAAATGAAATCCTTCCTTTCATCCAAACCATTTTCCTATTGTATATACTATGGGAAGGATGCTTTATTTTCGCCGACTAATTAAAAAAATAACAGGAACGAGTGGCAGACATCATTCAATTATTACCCGATAATATAGCCAACCAAATAGCAGCGGGAGAAGTAATACAAAGACCTGCAAGTGCGGTGAAGGAGCTATTAGAAAACGCAATAGATGCTGGTGCCACTAATATTCAACTGATAGTTGCTGATGCAGGTAAAGCCCTGGTGCAGGTAATAGACAATGGTAAAGGCATGAGCGAAACCGATGCCCGCATGAGCTTTGAACGCCATGCCACCAGTAAGATTAGGAATATAGACGACCTTTTCAGTATAAAAACAATGGGCTTTAGGGGAGAGGCATTGGCAAGTATTGCTGCCGTTGCTCAGGTGGAACTAAAAACGAGAAGAACAGACGATGAACTAGGTACTTTTATTACGGTAGAAAACAGTGCTGTTACCAAACAAGAACCTTGCGCTACCAACACTGGTACCAGCATTAGTATGAAGAACTTGTTTTTTAATGTACCTGCACGCCGCAACTTTCTAAAAACAAATGCGGTAGAAACGAGGCATATCATCGACGAGTTTACCCGTGTGGCAATGGCTTACCCACAAATATCTTTCTCCCTCACCGTTAATGGCATGGAGCAATTTCACCTAGAGTCGGGCAGCATCAAACAACGTATTGTGCAGTTATTGGGCAATGGTTACAATACCAAATTGGTAAGTGTAAAGGAAGAGATGGACTATGTAAACGTGTATGGCTTTGTGGGTAAACCCGAAACAGCCAAGAAAACACGTGGCGACCAATACTTTTTTGTCAATAACCGATTCATCAAATCTGCCTACCTAAACCATGCAGTAAGCAGTGCCTTTAGCGATATGATTGCCAAGGATAGCTTTGCCAGCTATGTTTTGTTTATTGATTTAGACCCAGCGCAGATTGATATAAACGTGCATCCAACCAAGCAGGAGATTAAGTTTGAGGATGAACGCATAGTATATGCTTTTGTGCAGGCTGCCGTAAAACATGCTTTGGCGCAGTTTAGCATTGCCCCATCGCTCGATTTTACGTTGAACCCAGAAATACAAGGTCTTGATGCGGTAAGCCAGCCTTTTACCAATCGCCAACAGGATGAAACGTCTTCATCAAGCTTGTTTAAAACCTTTTCGCAAAAGGGACAGGCACATTTAATGGAGCCTACCAACAAGAGTGAACTGAAGCATTGGAAGGATTTTTTTAAGCCTAATGAACTGAATACGGATGAACTGATTGGCAGCGCACCTGCCTCAAAACCAATACCCACTTATGGTTTGCAGATACCAATGGACGATCATTCGCAATTGACCAATAAGTCTTCTCCCCTATCGCAGCACATAAACACGCATTGCATCCAATTGCACAATACCTACATATTGGCTACGGCCGAAAGTGGCTTCCTGTTGGTGCATCAGCAACTGGCACACGAACGTATTTTGTACGATAGGTATAGTGCCGCATCGCATGGCACACAGATGATTACGCAGCAAAGTCTTTTTCCCGTAACGCTGGAATTATCTGCCCCCGATGCCGCCTTACTGCAAGATTTACTGCCTTCCATTCAGGTGATAGGTTATGCCATTGAGCCCTTTGGCAACAATACATTCATCATCCAAGGCGTTCCCGCCGACATATTAAAGGGCAATGAAAAGAATAGTATAGAATTATTGTTGGAGCAATTCAAGCATTTCAATAGCGATGTAAAGTTTAATAATCGAGAGAAATTGGTTCGTTGCATGGCTCGTCAGCAGTCCATCAAAGCAGGGCAACCACTCACAGAACACGAGATGCAAACACTTATTGAGCAATTATTTGCCTGCACCACGCCCAATGTAACCCCTACTGGCAGCCCCACTTATGTTGCTTATACCGAGAATCAGATAGACAGGATGTTTCAGCGGTTGATGTAAATGAAATCGCCACAAAGACTGAAAGGCTCAAAGATGCACCAAGAAAAAAAAGCTGGAATATGTATAGAAACGCCCCTCTGTGTCCTTAAAGTAAAATATTTTACCTAAATGTAGGAACTCCTTTGTGCCTTCTTTGCGTAATGGCTTTGCGAACTTTGCGGTTAATACTTCCTCCCACCTAATCAAAACTTTGGTTGGCACTCGCCGCCAGTTTCTGTAAACGTTCAAATTGTGCAGGGTCAACATCATTATAAAAGTAATAGATAGGATCCACGGGCACTCCATTTCTGTGTACCTCATAGTGACAATGCGGTCCGGTACTCTTGCCCGTACTACCCACATATCCTATCACATCGCCACGTTTTACGCTTTGTCCGCCCCTCGATTTTACTTTTACCATGTGTCCGTAAAGCGTTTCGTAGCCATAACCATGTTCAATGATTACGTGGTTGCCAAAACCGCTATTATCCATACCAGCCATCTTCACCGTACCATCGGCGGTAGCATATATTGGCGTTCCTTGGGGTGCGGTAAAATCCAGTCCTGCATGAAACTTCCTTACTTTATAAACAGGGTCAATCCGATAGCCGAACCCACTCGCCACGCGCGTTAAATCCTTATTACTAACGGGTTGTATGGCAGGAATGGCCAATAAAAGTTTCTCCTTATTTTTCACCATCCCCGTAATTTCATTGTAACTTTTATCCATAAAAGCCGTGCGTAGGGCAAGTCTGTTCAGTTGGTTTTTAATGGCGGCAATCAATTGATTTTCGCTTAGTCCTTGCACCAATTTCACTTCCTTACTCTTTTCCATTGTCTTCACACGTACGCTATCCGGTATCGGTGTCGATTCAAAAATGGCCCTGTAAACGGTGTTATCCCTGTTTTCCAGTTCATCCATTTGCTGTTGCAACTGCATCGCCTTATCCTGCAACACCGTATAATCATCTTTCAGACTTTTATTCTGATCCATCAGTTTCTTTTCGTTAGCCGAAGGAAAATAATGGTAGATAAGGTTTACACAGATAAATGCAGTAACCAACGATGTGGCCACAAACCCAAATATCCGCAGCATCCGCACCCTAAAAGGTGTCTCCATCTTCTCAAACCGAAGGGTATTTGTGTTGTAGAAATATTTTATTTTTTTCATTTTCTTATTTTAAATCATCCCTTGATTCCCACTGAGGTATTGTTGTAAAATATTGGAGCTTTGTTGTACAACACAAGAACTTCGTTGTACAAAACAAGAGCTTCGTTGTACAAAACAAGAGCTTCATTGTACAAAACAAGAGCTTCATTGTACAACACAAGAGCTTTGTTGTACAACAAAAGAGCTTTGTTGTACAACTTAAGGGCTTCGTTGTGTAACAAAAACGCTCTTTTGTAAACATTGAAGCTTGATAGTACAACATTTACTTCTGAGATATTTAAAGAACTTTTTAGTGAAATCAAACCAAACTTACACCTTTTGCCTTAACCCTTATGCCTATCTTTCCTCCCTTCCATTACCTTCGCCGCGCTCAAAGATAATTTTTTCAGATACTATACATAATATTAAATAAACAAGCATCGATAATGACAAGCGCAGAAATACGTCAACAATACTTAGACTTCTTTAAAAGCAAGCAACACCAGATAGTTCCGTCGGCTCCGATAGTGATAAAAAATGACCCTACCCTGTTGTTTACCAATGCGGGTATGAACCAGTTTAAGGATCTGTTTTTGGGTAATGGAAAGCCTGTGCACAACCGTATTGCCGATACACAAAAGTGTTTGCGTGTGAGTGGCAAACATAACGATTTGGAAGAAGTGGGCGTGGATACCTACCATCATACTATGTTCGAAATGCTGGGCAATTGGAGCTTTGGCGATTATTTTAAGGTGGAAGCCATTGCTTGGAGTTGGGAATTGTTGACTGAAGTGTATAAGCTGGATAAAGACCGTTTGTATGTAACGATTTTTGAAGGGGATGCAAAAGAGGGCTTGCCAAAGGATGAGGAGGCGTATAATGAATGGAAGAAAGTGATTGCGGCAGACAGGATTTTGTTGGGCAATAAGAAAGATAATTTTTGGGAGATGGGCGACACGGGTCCTTGTGGACCTTGCACGGAAATACACGTGGATTGCCGCCCTGATGAAGAAAGGAAACTGGTGAATGGGGCAAGTTTGGTAAATAACGACCATCCGCAGGTGATAGAGATTTGGAACAATGTATTCATGCAATTTAACCGTTTAAAGGATGGTTCGTTGCAACCCCTTCCTGCACAACACGTGGATACGGGGATGGGTTTTGAGCGTTTGGTGCGGGTGATTCAACGGAAAACCTCCAATTACGATACCGATGTATTTACAGGAACCATTGCTGAAATAGAAAAGATTACGGGCAAACAATACGACTTTAGCGATACTAAACAAGCCATTGCCTTCCGTGTATTGGCCGATCATATCCGTGCCATTGCCTTCACGATTGCCGATGGGCAATTGCCTAGTAACAATGGTGCAGGCTATGTTATCCGCCGTATTCTTCGCCGTGCGGTGAGGTATTATTATTCTTATCTGGATTACCACCAGCCGTTGTTATACCAACTAATGCCAGCCTTATCAAGGCAATTTAAAGATGTATTTCCTGAGTTAGTGCAACAACTAAGTTTTGTCATGAAGGTAGTAAAGGAAGAAGAAGATGCTTTCCTTAAAACCTTAGGGAGAGGATTGCTTCTTCTAGATTCAATTATTGGAGGTGTGAAAAACAATGATCTTAGTTTTAATGAAAACGACTCCCTACTAGCTAATGAGATATTGGATATAGAAAATTTGGGAATAGAAAAGGATAGTAAAATAACGATTAGTGGTCAGGTAAGCTTTAAGCTTTATGACACCTATGGTTTTCCTTTCGATTTAACAAGATTAATAGCAAGCGAATTTGGTGTATCTGTTGATGAAGACGGCTTTGCAATTGAAATGAAAAAGCAAAAAGATAGAAGTCGTGCTGCTGCCGTGGTTGATACAGAAGATTGGGTTAACCTACAAGAAAATGCCACTTCCAAGTTTGTTGGGTATAATAGTTTGGATGCCGTAACAAGCGTTATCAAGTATAGAAAAGTAAAGGCAAAGGGCAAAGAAGGGTATCAGATTGTATTGGCAGAAACGCCTTTCTATGCCGAAAGTGGTGGACAAGTGGGCGATAAAGGCACACTGAATTTTGATGGAGAACACATCATAGTAAACGATACCAAAAAGGAAAATAACCTCACCATTCATTTTACAGAAGTATTGCCCGAACAGATTGATGCACCCGTTGTGGCAAAGGTCTATACGCATTTGAGGGATGCAACTTCTATTCATCATAGCGCCACGCACTTGT
>JANYEU010000263.1 GCA_025362915.1 Chitinophagaceae bacterium
TGGGGCTACCTTAAAAGGACATGCTGAAGATAAACTAGAGAAGATTTGGAAAGACTGGGAGGCATTTGCACAATACGCTTTCAACAAATCGCACAGTACTTGTTATGCTTTTGTGGCGTACCAAACTGGGTATCTAAAGGCGCATTATCCTAGTGAATACATGGCGGCAGTACTGAACCATGCAGGAAGCATTGATAAGATTACTTTCTTTATGGAAGAATGTAAGCGTATGGGAATCAAGGTATTGGGTCCAGATGTTAATGAATCCTTGAAAGGCTTTGCAGTAAATAGTAAGGGACAGATAAGGTTTGGTTTGGGTGGATTGAAAGGTGCTGGTGATGCGGCGGTTGATTACCTGATTACAGAAAGAAAAAGGAACGGATTGTACAAAGATGTATATGAGTTTAGCGAGCGTGTAGTGGGCAAAAGCGTCAATAAGAAATCGATAGAAACATTTGCTTATAGTGGTGCATTCGATTGTTTTCCAGAGCTACATAGGGCACAATATTTTTATGTTGCCGATGGCGATAGGACATCGGGCTTAGAGAAAATAATTAACTACGGACAAACTAAATTATCTGCGGAAGCAAGTACTGGTAGTAGTCTTTTTGGAAATTTGCCTGCGGCAATGGATGTACCAAAACCTAAGGTTGCCCCTTGTGCAGAATGGAATCTGACAGAAAAGTTAGACCATGAAAAGGAAGTGACAGGCATGTTTATGAGTGGGCATCCATTGGACAATTACCGCTTTGAAATGAGGCATTATGGCATTATATCATTAACTGATTTCAATGAGATAAAGGAAAGTACCACCCTATCGCAAAATAATGCGGGGAAGAATTTTAAACTTGCCGGATTGGTTGCTGGTGCGCAACATAGAACGACCAAGACGGGTAAAAACTTTGGCATCCTTGCCATAGAAGATTATACAGGGAAGACAGAACTTGCCTTGTTTGGCGAGGATTACCAACGGTATAAACAATACTTGGACCTTGGCAGAAGTATTTTGGTAACAGGAACGTTTAAGGCACCATGGAAGGAAGGCGCTGCTTATGAGTTTAAAGTTAACAACATGACCCTATTGGAAACAGCTAAACAAACAATGACCAAGAATATAGATATTAGCATTAATCCATCTGCGATTTCTAAGGAGTTTGTTGATTTTATCACCCAAAATATCAAAAGATATCCCGGCAAATCAACGCTGCGTTTTACTATTTATGAGCCAGAAGAGGATTTGAAGATTAGCCTATTCACCACTGAAAAAGGTTTTAGCATGAATGATGATATGGCAGAATTTCTATTAGATAATTTGGACGTAGAAGTAAGTGTTGCGTTGGCGTAGTTAATTATTAGATATGAATTATGAGTTATGAGTTTAAGGCTTAGCCCACTCATAACTCATATTTCATATTTATTTAAGTGCTTCCTCAACCACCTTTCCTACACAGCCGCTAGGCATCTGTACATGCAATAAAGAAGTAATGGTTGCGGCAATATCAGTCATATAAGTTTCTCTGTTAGTATGCCCTTGCTTGATACCCCATCCATAAAACAAACAAGGGATATGCGCATCATACGGCGCCCACAAACCATGTGTGGTACCAGCCTTTGCAGTACCATAAGCTTCTATATAACCAGGTTTTAGCACTATTTGTACATCTCCACTACGTGTAGGATAATAACCATTGGTCAACATATCTTTCATCTTTGCATTCAATGGTGTGGTGGCTATATCCTTCAGGGCAAATACTTGCGATACCGCCTCATTTTGTTGCACATATTTAACAATCCAAGCAGTAATTGCCTTTTCATCAGCATTGGCAGAATCAATTGCAGTATGATTCAGGTGAATCTGATAATTCATAATACCAGACACTGCCTTATCCAATAAAAAAGTTTCTTTCAACTTACTATTCATTTCCTTTATCAATGTAGCCTCGCTAAACAATCCACCTGGCAACTTATTCTCCTTCATAAAACCAGGTACATGCGCCACACCATGATCGGCAGAAAGGAAAAGTGTGTACTGCCCCACTCCTACTTTTTCATCCAGATAAGTAATGAATGCTCCCAAATCCTTATCTAAACGCAAGTAAGTATCTTCTGTTTCTATAGAATTAGGTCCAAAGCTATGCCCTACATAATCAGTGCTAGATAGGCTCACACAGAGCATATCTGTTTCTGTTCCCTTGCCCAATTGTTCATTATCCAACGCTGCTTTAGCCATTTCCAAGGTCATTGTATTGCCAT
>JANYEU010000307.1 GCA_025362915.1 Chitinophagaceae bacterium
ATGAAAGTTTGAAGGGAATGTCTCCAATACAATATGAAAAGAGTCTGGGGGAAATAAATGAAGAAGATAGGGTGAAAATGACCATATTTACAGCGGCAGAAAAAAGCTTTTATCAATCAACAACCCAAATGGAGTTGTTTAATAGTTAAATAACCTGTCAACCTATATCAGGCAGGAACAATAATCACGATGGTAAACCACTCTTGGTTGTTCCCTATAATATTCCCTTCTTTCGCCACGGTAATAATTATCCCTATCATTTCCCCTCCTGTCGTCACGATCGTAACCTCTCTTGTTTTCATCGCCACGATAAATTACCTGGTTGGCAGAATGGTCTTCGTGTCTGTCATTACCCCTTTCCCAATGTTGGGCGTTTGCGGTAAAAAGTACTGCTATTAATAAGCCCGTTGTTGTAATAATCTTTTTCATTTTTCTATGTTTTAAATATACCCCTCAAATTTCCAACTGCGTGCCAAATTCATAAACATAAAAACCTACACAATTTCTTAACATTATTTTGTTTGATTGATTAACCTAATATTGCAGCCGAAGAGAGAAGGATACAGGTTACAGGATACTGGTACCTGTATCTGATAACTTGTAACTAGTAACAGAAAAAGATGAGTAAGAATTTATTAATTGTTGAGAGCCCTGCCAAAGCAAAGACTATCGAGAAGATATTGGGAAGCGATTTGAGGTGCGTAGCTGCTATGGACATATCCGCGATCTGGAAAAGGATGCGATGGGTATCGACCTTAATAATAATTACCTGCCCCGATACATCGTTCCGGATGATAAGATAAAGGTGGTTAACGAACTGAAATCGATGGCTAAACGCTCGAAAGAGGTTTGGTTGGCATCGGATGAGGATCGTGAGGGAGAAAGTATCAGTTGGCATCTGGCAGAGGTTTTAGGACTGAATCCTGCCACTACCAAACGTATAGTCTTTCACGAAATCACTGCACCTGCCATCAAGAAAGCGGTGGATAATCCACGTGTCATCAATATGAATTTGGTAAACGCACAGCAAGCGCGCCGTGTATTGGACAGATTGGTAGGGTTTGAATTGAGTCCTGTATTGTGGAGAAAAGTGCAACCAAGCCTTAGTGCGGGTCGTGTACAAAGTGTTGCGGTACGATTGATTGTAGATAGGGAACGGGAGATAAATCACTTTAATGCGGTAAGTTCTTATAAGATAGAAGCCTTTTTTATAGCGAAAGACATCAACGGAAAGTTGGTAACCTTTAGGGCTGATGGGCCAAGTAAGGTAAACACACAACTAGAGGCAAGGCAGTTTTTGAATAGCTGTTTCAATGCAAAATATACGGTAGAAGGGATTGATGTAAGGCCAACCAAACGTAGTCCGGCACCACCCTTTACCACTTCTACCCTACAACAGGAAGCATCCAGAAAGTTGGGTTATAGTGTAAGCAAGACCATGCTGATAGCACAGAAACTATACGAAAGTGGTAAGATTACTTATATGCGTACGGATAGTATCACGCTGAGCGATACCGCCTTGGGAGACATCAGCAAGGAGATTAATACGGCGTATGGCAACAACTACAACCAGCCACGCAAGTTTAAGAATAAGAACGAAAGTGCACAGGAAGCGCATGAAGCCATCAGACCTACTTACATGAATAACCATACGGTGGAAGATTTTGATAGTAAGCGTTTGTATGAACTGATTTGGAAGCGTACAATAGCCAGTCAAATGACTGATGCCGCTTTTGAAAAGACTACCGCAAAGATTAGCATCAGCACCAATAAGGAATACTTATTTGCCAATGGTGAGGTTATGAAGTTTGATGGTTTCCTAAAGGTTTATCTAGAAGGAAAAGATGATGAGGACGAGGAGAATACTGACGGAATACTACCTCCACTAACCGTAAAACAAGTACTTGACTTTAAGGAAATGACTGCTGCCGAGAAGTACACCCGCCCAAATGCACGCTACACAGAAGCTGCGTTGGTGAAAAAGATGGAAGAACTGGGTATAGGCCGCCCATCTACTTATGCGCCTACCATCACTACCATCGAAAAGAGGAAGTATGTAGAAAAGAAGGATAAGGACGGGATTAAAAGACAAGCGGGTTTGCTTAGATTGAATGCTAAGAATGAGATTCAGCAAGAGATAATAATGGAGAATGTGGGTGCGGAGAAATCTAAACTCTTCCCTACCGATTTAGGAATGGTGGTAACAGACTTTTTGAACCAACACTTTAACAAGGTGATGGACTTTAGCTTTACTGCCAAGATAGAACAGGAATTTGATGATATAGCCCTTGGTAAAACAAAGTGGGCAAGCATGATTGATGGTTTCTATAAACCCTTTCATCAGAATATAGAAACGACTCTAGAAACTGCAGAACGTGCCAAAGGCGAAAGGGAATTAGGCATTGACGCTGTTTCTGGAAAGAAGGTTGTGGCAAGAATGGGACGTTATGGCCCGATGGTACAGATTGGCGAAACATCGTCGGATGAAGAAAAACCTCGCTTTGCAAAGCTGAAAGCTGGTCAGAGTATAGAAACCATCACCATGCAAGAAGCAATGGATTTGTTTCAATTACCTAAAAGCATCGGCGAATATGAAGGGGAAGAACTGATTGTAAACATAGGTAAGTTTGGCCCTTATGTAAAGTTTAAGGATCAGTTTGTATCGCTTGCAAAGACTGACGACCCGATGGAACTAACCATTGAACGTGCCATCGAATTGATTGCAGGAAAGAATCAGGCCGATGCACCGATAGGTACTTACGAGAACAAGCCGGTAACCAAAGGCAAGGGGCGTTTTGGTCCTTTCATTAAATGGA
>JANYEU010000316.1 GCA_025362915.1 Chitinophagaceae bacterium
AACCAATGAAGTGAAACATAATTACTATGAGGTGATAAAAATATCTACTGTTTAATTTTTAGCTACTACTTTCGTAATCAATTAATTTAAATTATGGAGCGTATCAAGATAAACTTGCCCGAAACTTTTACTTTTTCTACAACAATCCCTATAAGGATTACTGATTTGAATTATGGCGGACATGTGGGTAATGATGCCTTTTTATCGTTACTACATGAAGCAAGGATGCAGTTCTTGCATCAGTTTGGCTATAGTGAAATGAATGTGGAAGGAGTGGGGCTGATAATGAGTGATGTGGGCATTGAATATAAAAAGGAATTGGCCTACGGCGATGTGGTAAAGATTTCTGTGGCGGCAACAGGCTTGGATAGGATTGGTTTTGATTTATATTATCTGATTGAATTGATTGATGGCGACAAAACCATCATTGCCGGTAAGGCCAAGACAGGAATGCTTTGTTTTGATTATACTACAAAAAAGAAAGCACCAATACCAGCAAAGTTTCAGCTAGCAGTGAGCAGTAAACAGTTATAAACCTCACTGTTTACTGCTCACTGCTAGCTGTTCCGTTCCATATCTTCCAGTTCTCTTCGGCTTGCAATTCAAGCATTTCATAACCATTTTCTATTGCCGCACCTTGCTCCTTGCCCAGACGTAAGAACTTTGTTTCGGCAGGGTTATATACCAAATCAAAAAGATAATGTTTGGGCGTTAAAAGGAGATAAGGTATATCTGCTGCCGCATCCACATTAGGGAAAGTGCCTAATGGGGTAGTATTTATGATAACTGTGTATTCTTTTAGTATTTCAGGCGTTAGTTCATTATAAGTAAGATTATCTGCTTCAATGCTTTTATTGCGAGATACAAAGCGGTAATCTATGTTTAACTTCCTTAGCACAAATTCCACCGCCGCTGCTGCACCACCACTGCCAAGAATCAAAGCTTTTGTATGATGGGAAAGGAGCTTCTTGATGAAAGACTTTTCAAACCCTACCACATCGGTATTGTAACCAGTCAGCCTCCCATTATCTATACGAACGCAATTACATGCACCCATTGTTTTTACTTCGTCGGTAGTTTGATGCAGAAAGGGTAGTATCACTTTTTTGTGTGGAATGGTAATGGCAAAGCCTTTTAGGTTGGGATGGTTTTCTATCAGGGTGGTTATATAATTTATATCCTCAAAAGAAAAAGACTTGAAGATGGCATCATCAATGCCTTCTTCCTTGAATTTATTGGTAAAATACCTTTCAGAAAAAGAGTGTGCCAATGGAAAGCCAATCAATGCAAACAAGCGTTTTCCATCAGCAACATTATTTTCAGTCATAACTAAAGGAGTTATTTATTAAGATATAAATTGAAGGTATCACCGCGCAAACCAATACGCATTGCTTCTAATGGTATCACTTCATTTGGGGCAATATTGCCAAGGTTTACGTTGCAACCTATCAGTTCCAAGAAATATAACTGTTGTGCTTTTTGTGGAGCTTCCCATAGTATCTTTTCTTCTGGTATCTGCGTCAGTATCTCCTGTACTAAACCTTCCCTTACTTCTCCGCTGCCTCTGTAAATACCCACATTGCCTGCCTCCCTTGCTTCTGCAATAACATAAGTAGAACCTGCTTCTAACTCGGCACGCATTAGTTCTATCCACTTGTAGGGTGGAATAATGTGTTCTGCATCCTTACTCCCCACTTCACTCAATACAATAAAATGTTTAGTCAATTTTTCTATATAACCGCACTTTTCAGCATGAGGAATTGTAATGGAGCCATCGCTAACTTCTACGTGTGTAAGGCCATAATCTTTACAAATGGCAATAAAATCATCAAATTGGTTGCGGATAAGAAATGCTTCAAACAAGGTTCCTCCAAAGTAAATAGGTACATTATAAGATTGATATGCTTCTATCTTTTCACGGAGGTTAGGTGTTACGAATGAAGTGCCAAAGCCTAGCTTGATAATATCCGAATGCGGACCGCCTACACTCATAAAATCATGTACTTCCCTTATGCTCAACCCCTTGTCCATTATCATTGTTACTCCATTTTCTCTGGGTTGTGCCGTGCGTTCTGGTATCTGCGAAAGGTTAAAATTCATATTAAAGTACTATTTAGATAGCGACAAAAATAAGGATATGTCTTGTAAAGCGATTGGTGTCAATAAGTGTGAAGGGAATTTTAACACCAATGATATGTTTATTGGGTAGTCAAAATGTCGAAAACTTCTTGGTTTATAATTGATAATCCTGCGAAGTAAATATATCGAAATACATAGGGAAGCATATTTCCTATCCCAAAATCTGTCTGCAGAAATAAAAAATGTTATCGAAAGTTAATGGGGTTATATAAAAAAAATTTGTTACTACACATGCAGTCCCCTATTTTTGCACTCCGCTTTTGGAAATAAGGCGAACAAGATTGGGTTATTGTGTAATGGTAGCACTACAGTTTTTGGTTCTGTCTGTCTAGGTTCGAATCCTGGTAACCCAACCAATATTAAGCCGTGATTTAATTATCACGGCTTTTTTATTTTATAAATCTTCTCATCTTACTGTAACCAAAAATATCAATAGTCCTTATCTATTTTATATTCGCTAACATTGCAGAATGGCTATTTACCTAGAAGATATTGCATTAAAGAAGAAGCTTGCTGAATTATATGAACCTAAAGAGGCGAATAAAATTTCCGAGCTGGTATTTGAACATATAACCAAGATGACCAAAATAGAATTTGTCATGGGCAGGTATCGCGCCATGACCGAACCAGAATCGGCACAACTGGTAGAAATAACCGAAAAATTATTGCAAAGTTGCCCTCTTCAGTATGTTGTCAATGAATCATGGTTTGGTGGATTGAAATTCTATGTGGATAATAATGTTTTGATACCCCGACCAGAGACAGAGGAATTGGTAGAATGGATTACAAAGGATAAAGCATTAATAGTTGATTCTGCTGCCTCCTTTAAAATACTGGATATTGGCACAGGCAGTGGGTGTATTCCTGTACTACTTAAAAAGAAATTGTTCAGGGCGAAAATAACGGGTGTTGATATTAGTGAAAAGGCATTGGCTATTGCCAAAGGCAATGCCGATAACTATCGTGCGGTTATTGATTTTAAAAAAGTGGATATTCTGAATGAAAAGAGTTGGGAGTCTTTAGACATTTATGATGTAATTGTAAGCAATCCTCCTTATGTAATGGAAAAGGAAAAGGTAACAATGGGTAAGAATGTAACGGATTATGAACCAGCATTGGCTCTCTTTGTACCCGATAATGATCCTATGTTATTCTATAAAAAAATAGCTTCTTTTGGACTGAGTCATCTTGCTGCGGATGGACATATCTATGTTGAGATAAATGAGGCACTCGGTAAGGAAACAGGTGATGTATTTAAGACCGCTGGCTACAGAATTGAGATAAAAAAGGATATACAAGGAAAAGACCGAATGATTAAGGCAAAAAAAATATAGAACCTTTGCCTCTTTAGTGAAACTATAATTCCCCCAAAATTTATTTATTCAACCAGTTGCAGTTTTTGATAAACTTAAAGTTGTATAATTGTAAAATTATCAAATTAAAAGTTATATAATGGCTGTCAGAAAAAAAGCGTTCTCTTCTCTAGCTATCTTATTTATGCTAGCATTATCCTTTCATGTCAATGCTCAATTATATATTGGTGTGGAAGCAGGAGGTACCCAAAACTACTTGATGACTAATGTTTCCAGTCTGAATGCTACTGAGATTGTACCCAAAAATGGTCTCGCTATTTCAGCGGTTATTGAGTATAAGGTAAAGGATTGGTTTTCACTAGAAGCTACGCCTGGCTTTATCCAAAAAAACTACCAGATGCAACGCACTGGTTATTATAACGGTATTTATGAGAAAACAACAAACGATTACTTACAATTGCCTTTAGCTGCAAAGTTCTATTTCGGCTCTAAAAAATTAAAAGGGTTTATGACTTTAGGCGGTTATGCTGCATACTGGACTTCCAGCCACATAAAAGGTGCAATGCCTAATATTCTAAACCAAACTGCATATAATCCATACGCATATGAGTCTAGTGATCCAGTTGTATTCAGTCAGACTGTTTTTGATGATTATATACCATACTATTACGACCGTAAATATCAATTTGATAAAATAAAAGACAGAAGGCTCGAATTTGGTGTTTCTCCAGGGTTGGGAATAAATTATGAGCCTTCTTCTAATATTTCCTTCTTTGCAGAGTTCAAATACTACGATGCATTAACGGATCAACAGAAGAACTATCAATATGGACAAGATGCGAGGTATAATGAAACGGGAACTGTGCTAATAGGATTCACGCACAAAGTTCATTTTCATTGCAAGAAGAAAGCACCTAAAGCCAAAACTACTACAACAAATAATTAAAAACAATAAAATGGAACAGGTAATAAACAAACTATCAAATAATATTAAAGGGTTTCTTCTTTCAGTTGCTTTTATTATCACTCTTTCTTCCTGCCACAAAGAAGTTTCTCCTACTAATCAGATTGGCAATACTTACAACGTAAATTACTCACAAGTATTTGAAGATTTCTGGAATTCAATGAACAAAACTTATGTGTTCTGGAGTATTGATAAAACAGATTGGAATAAGGTACACAGCGATTTCGCCCCAGCGTTTAAAAAACTGGATGATGCGGTTGGATCGTACAGCAGTGATAGACTTGCATTGGATGCAGCCAG